>JAAYGD010000041.1 GCA_012727915.1 Mycoplasmatota bacterium
AAAATAAAAATTATAAGTATAATTTTTATTTTATGCACATCTTTTATAGTTTATTATAAAATAGGAATGAATAATCGCATTGAAAAAGATTATTTTGAAAGTACGGGTGAGATTTTAAAAGACCCCGATTCAGAAATGCTAGAATATGGAAAATTTTCTTCTGCTATTGAAAAGGAAAAAAATATATTTTCCTGGCTTCCTAATAAAATTAAATCTCCGCTTATGTACATAACTAGTTATTTAACCCACGGATATATGGGTTTAAGTATGGCTATGGAAGAAAAATTTACCAGTTCATATGGTTTTGGTTTTTCAACCTTTTTTCGTCATAATTTTTTAAAAATAATAGGAAAAACAGAAATAGAAGAAAAATTATACGAAAGAACTTATATGAATAAGATTCATTCAAAAGGTTGGTATACAGGAATGGTTTGGTCAAGTTTTTTTATATTTTCAGCTTCTGACATTGGCTTTGTCGGCACTTTAGTTTTGGTTTTAATTATAGGATATTTTTTTGCTATTAGTTGGAAAGATACTTTAGTTTCTAAGAACGCTTTTGCATGTATTTGTTTTTTTAATTTTTGTACAATGATATGTTATTTTTCAGCTAATAATCAATTATTTCAAAGCGGGGAATTCTTTATGAGTACTACGGTATATTTATTTTTATGGGCAATGTCTAAAACAACTTTATTTAAGAAGGTGAAAAATTGAAAAAAGATAAGATTATGTCAACTTCAATCATTTTAATGTTGGTTGTTAGTATTAGCAAAGCATTTGGTTTTATCAGAGAAATGATTATTGCTTCTTATTATGGGGCCTCACTGGAAATGGATGCTTTTAATGTGGCTCAAAGTATACCTTTAGTATTATTTGCGGCAGTTGGTGCTTCCGTAACTAGTGCTCTGCTCCCGATTTATACAGAATTATTTAATAAAAATAAAAACGATAGCCATAAATTTGTTTCAAATTTATGGAATATATGTTTATTAATTTCTGTTATAATTGTAATTATATGCATTGTTTATTCGTCCTCTTTAGTTAGGTTATTTGCTCCCAATATGTCTTTAGAAGGAATAAAATTAGCTTCTAGGATAACAAAAATAATTTCCTTTGTTATAATTCCTACAATTTTATATAATTTATTTTTAGGAGTGCTAAATGTTCATAAAAAATTTTATATTTCTCAAATTGCAGCTATCCCATGTAGCTTAATAATAATAATGTTCATTGTTTTGGGTTATAGCAAAATGGGTATATGGGCTGCAGTAATTGGCACCATAGTAGGAACTGTTTTTCAAGTTTTAATTCAATTACCATATATAATAAAAAGAATCAAATATAAGCCAATAATATTTTTAAAAAATAAAGATTTTAAAAGATTTATTGTATTAGCAATTCCAATGATTATTAGCATAAGCTTGCAACAAATTAATGGAATAGTAGATAAAATAATTGGGTCTTCATTAGAAATTGGAAGTATTTCTGCGTTAAATTACGCTTATAAATTAATTAGCTTTGTTTATGGGGTTTTTGGCTTATCAATTATGACTATTTTATATACTAAATTTAGTGGCTTTGCTGCTTTTTCTAATAAAAAACAAATTGGTATATTGTTAAAAAAAGGCTTAATAATTGTATTTGCAACATTATTGCCAATTACTATTATTACAATGACATCTTCTTTAGAAATTGTTAGTATCATATATGGACGAGGTGAATTTAATAAAACCGCTATTAATTTGACTACTCTTGCATTATTTTACTATGCTATTGGAATGATCCCAATGATTTTTATAGATATTATTAATAGAGCTTTTTATTCATTAAAAAACTCAAAAACAACCTTAATTATTACAAGTATCGGAGTTATAATCAATGTAATTTTAAATATAATTTTAACTAAATATTTAGAAATAGGAGGTATTGCCCTGGGAACTTCAATATCAACGTGGCTCGTATCTATAATTTTATTGTTGCTTATAAACAAAAGAGTTAATTTTAATTTTAAAGAATTCCTTATAGATATTACAAAATTAATTATTATATCAATTCCAACAACTATTTTAGCCATATACTTAAATAATGTTTTACAAATTAAGTATGTATTTAAATTTACAGTAATTTCACTTGTTGTTTTTTCTATATATATGGTGTTAATAATGGTAGTAAAAATAACTGATATAGAAACAGAATTAAAAAAACTTAAAAAAAATATGCCAATAGTATATGAAAATGTCTCAAATTTTCATAAACATTAGCGGGGAAATAAATTAAGCATATGCCAATTTGGAATGTACTTTTTTAAATTGTTTATTGTAATACTCAATTTTCCACGGATGAGTCATTGGAGGGATGTATTTTTTCTTTTCCTTTATAACAGGAATTTCATCAAATTCTTTTGAAAACCTTTTATTTCTTGATAGCTCTTTTAATTCATAAACGCTCTCATCAATTGCAACAACTAAATTGCCATCAAATGCTTTTATAACTAATACTTCAGTTTTAGGTAAGAAACATTTTAATTTGCCATTTAAATATGGTTGGTAGTATTTATTATAATATTTAATAGAGTTGCCATTATCAATCTTTCTTTTAGTTAAAACAGCAAGTGTATAGTTGATCCTTTCTTCAGAGGGAATAGCTTCCATGACTGATTCGAATTTTTTGTAATTTAGAGCAAACTTTCTATTAAATTTAGGAACAAAAACATTTATTAAATAATCATTAGCTTCTTCTATTGTATTAATATTATTTAATCTTAGTTCTTGAATTAATCTTCCTTGAAAAGTACCATTAGTTCTTTCTATAAGTGCTTTAACTTGTGATATAGATGAAGTTATAAGGTTTATCCCAAATTGTTTACAAGCATAATTAAATTGAGTTAAAACATCTTTTTCCGAAGTTCTTTTATCAGGATTTAAAGACATATAATTAAATATAGTTCTGTTGTCAGTAGTAAAACTATAGGGAATTCCATATGTTGTTAATATTTGATAAAAAGTATTATAATAACCTTTTAAAGTTTCTTGTTCTTGAAAATAAGCACCAACAACAGTAGAAGTAGCTTTATCAATAGCTAAGTGAAGACAATACTTTTTATCTCCGAACCAAAGATGGATAGAACCATCCATTTCAATTACTTCCCCAAAATATTTTGGCTTAGATAGTCTTGGATGTGAGTCTTCCAAAGCGATTTGATGATTAACAATTACTTCAATTTCCTTTTCCGTCTTATCTAGTAATTTCTTTTCTTTAAGTATTTTTTTCTTAGCAAATTCTTTTTTGGTTTTCTTTCTAGCTTTAGGGGATAAAATACCTTCTTTAGTTAAAGTGTTATAAATAAATTTATAAGATACTTTAATATTTTCCTCTTCTTCTAAATACTCTTTAAAATGATTGAAGTTAAAATCATAGTATTTGTTTTTATAAAATAGTATAATATCTTCAGAGAGAGATTTATCAAATGTTTTAACTGGTTTTCTATTGCGATTCCCATGAATAAAACCTGATTTACCTTTCTCTTTATAAATGATAGTTAGGCGATCTATTTGCCTTCTAGATATATTAAGTTTAGTAGCAGCTCGTATTTTGTTTCCATTATGATCAACTAACTCTTTAATAACCTCGTATTTTTCTTGTTCGTTCATTCTTAAACTTACCTTTCTCATTGATAACTCACCTCAGTGAATTATTATATATTAATTTTGAGACATTATCATGGAATAATCATAATTTAAAAAATGAACATAAAAAAACATTGACATATTATTTTAATAGTGATATATTAACTTTGCGTTTAATTTAAGTTTTGCTTATATGCAAGACTTAATTTAAGAATTAAAAAGATACACCCGGATATGTGTAAGGAAGGAGAATTATTTTA
>JAAYGD010000042.1 GCA_012727915.1 Mycoplasmatota bacterium
ATGACTATATAAATCAAGGTATGTCTAGGGAAGAAGCAATTGACTTTTTAAATAGATCTGATGTTAGTGTTAAGTGGTTAATTGGTCCAAAAGAAACAAGTGTTTTTGAAAGTAAAGAAGATATGTTGTCTTATTTAAATAATGATGAGTTCTTGGGAGTTAGTTTAAAAAATACAAGTATTGAAAACTACTTACAAGAAAATCAAAATGATTTGTTAAATATTATTGGTAAACAAAAAGAAGCTAGTAGTTTTAGTTCATTTATGAAAGAACTTCATGAAATGGGACCAACTGCAGTAGGTTTATTTATTGCATATGAAATGATTCAATATGGACTTGCATTTCCAACAGGAGGATTGAGTTTAGCGTTACCATTTTAAATATAAATATAAAAAATATGATATTATATATAATGTTGTATTTTTTTATTGTGTAAAAATAGAGAGGACAAAAATGATTAAATTAATTAAAAACTTAAGTAAGAGAGATTGGATATTTATATTTATTAGTATAGGATTAATAGTAGTACAGGTATGGTTAGATTTAAAAATGCCTGATTATATGTCAGAAGTTACTAAATTAGTTCAAACTGAAGGTTCAAAGATAGAAGAAATAATTGTACAAGGTATTTATATGTTACTTTGTGCTTTGGGTAGTTTGTTGGCTGCTATTGTTGTTGGGTATTTAATATCAAATATAGGTGCTTCTTTTTCTATGAGAACTAGAAAGAAATTGTTTAACAAAGTAGAAAGTTTAGGAATGGAAGAAATTAAATTATTTAAAACAAGTAGTTTGATTACAAGAACTACAAATGATATTACAAATATAGAAATGTTTGTAATTATGGGATTACAATTATTAATTAAATCACCTATAACAGTAATATGGGCTGTTACAAAGATATTAAATAAAAGTTGGCAGTGGAGTGCATTAACAGCAGGAATTGTTGTAATATTATTGATTTTTATAGGTATTATGATAATGTTAGTTATTCCTAAGTTTAAAATAATACAAAAGTTAATAGATAAATTAAATGAAGTTACTAGAGAAAATTTAACGGGTATTAGAGTAGTTAGAGCTTTTAATGCTGAAGATTATCAAGAGAAGAAGTTCGAAGTAGTAAATAATGATCTTACTAAATTACAAATGTTTACTCAAAGAATGATGTCAATAATGCAACCATTGATGTTTTTACTTATGTATTTTTTAACATTATTTATTTATGTAATAGGCGCCAATCTAATAAAAGATGCTTTGATGGTAGATAGATTAAATATATTTGGAGATATGATAGTATTTTCTTCATATGCTATACAAGTAATAATGTCATTTTTAATGTTAGCTTTTGTATTTATATTTTTACCAAGAGCACAAGTATCTGCTAAGAGAATTAATGAAGTATTTAATACACATTCAAAGATAATAGATGGAAAAATAGATAAAAGTGTTACTAAAGAAAAAGGTACTATTGAATTTAAGAATGTATCATTTAAATATCCTGATGCAGAAGAATATTTATTAAAAAATATATCTTTTAAAATTAATAAAGGAGAAACGGTTGCATTTATTGGATCAACTGGTTCTGGTAAATCCACTTTAATTAACTTAATACCTAGATTTTATGATGCTACTGATGGAGAGGTAATAGTGGATGGTTTAAATGTAAAAGAATATAATTCTAAATTCCTTTATAATAAATTAGGTTATGTAACTCAAAAAGCAGTTATATTTAATGGAAGTGTAAGTTATAATGTAAACTATGGAGATAATGGTAAAAAAGGAAAAAAAGCAATTAAAGAAGCAATAAAAATAGCACAAGCAGAAGATTTTGTTTTGAAGATGGAAGATAAATATGATTATCATTTAGCTGCTAATGGTACTAATTTATCAGGTGGTCAAAAACAAAGAATTTCTATCGCTAGGGCAATAGCAAGAAATCCAGAAATATATATATTTGATGATAGTTTTTCTGCATTAGATTATAAGACTGATAGTATTTTAAGAAAAGAATTAAAAAAATATACTAAAGAATCAACAAATTTAATAGTGGCTACAAGAATAGGTACAATAATGGATGCTGATAAAATAATAGTTTTAGATAAAGGAGAATGTGTAGGAATTGGAACACATAAAGAATTATTAAATAGTTGCAAAGTATATAAAGAAATAGCGCTATCTCAACTTAGTAAGGAGGAACTAGAAAATGAATAATGGTCGAAAACATGGTCCTCAAATAGTAGGAGTTGAAAAACCTAAAGATCTAAAAATGGCTTTAAAAAAACTATTTAAGAGTTTAAATAAATATAAGAACAAAATATTTGTTGCACTTTTATTAGCGGTATTTGGTTCTATTTTAACTTTAATAGCGCCTAATAAACTATCTGATCTAGTAGATGAAATATCTAAAGGATTATTTTTAAATAAAGAAAAATTAGAAATAGTAACAAAAGAAATTACAAGTAATATATCGGAAGATAGTTTTAAAATTATTGTTCCAGAAATTCTAGATTTAAAAATTGATCAAACAAGTACTTATAAAATATTAAATTCTAATATAATTAATCAAAATGATAAAGATAAATATATGGATTTCTTAAATAAATTAAAAGTGTCAAATGGTTTACAGTATACATTAAAATATATATTAGAACTACCAACTAGTATTACTAATATAATTCTTCCAATATCAAATTATAATGGTATTGAAATCAATACTGAAGATAAAATATTATTTATTAATATTATGAATGAAGATAAAGAAAGCATTGATTTAAAATCAATGCCTAATAGTATTAATAAAATATTATTTCCTGAAAGTATAATAGAAAATAGAGTAATCACTACAAAAGATAAAGTATCTTTTATAAGTGTTATGTCTAGTATAGATGAAGAATATAATGTAAATGAATTGTATAGTAATATTGATAAATTACCAATTAATATAAAAGAAATAATTGAACCTAAAATTAATTTAGATATTGTTAAATATATTACAGTATTTCTAATTATAGTTTATTTATTGAATTCTATATTTAGTTATACAGGTTATTTTATAATGACTACAGTAGCTAACAGATATGCTAAAGGGTTAAGAACTAAAATATCTAATAAAATAAATAAATTGCCATTAAAATATTTTGATAATAATACTACTGGAGATGTATTATCAAGAGTAACAAATGATGTTGATATGATTTCTCAATCATTAAATCAGAGTTTAGATACTATTGTAAGTAGTGCTGCTTTATTATTTGGATCTTTAATAATGATGTTTTATACTAATTGGATTATGGCTATAACTGCAATTATTTCTTCTTTGTTTGGATTTGTATTTATGGCAATAGTGTTAAAAAAATCTCAAAAATATTTTTTTCAAAGACAAGAGAATCTTGGTAAATTAAATGGTCATATTGAAGAGATATATTCTGGATTAAATGTTGTAAAAGTATATAATGGAGTAGAAGATTCTAATAAACAATTTGATTTATTTAATAAAGAAGTTTATGAAACAAGTAGAAAGAGTCAATTCTTTTCTGGTTTAATGCAACCTATGATGATTTTTATAGGTAATTTTGGATATGTTGCGGTATGTATAGTAGGAGCTTTACTTACTATGAATGATGTAATATCTTTTGGTGTAATAGTTGCGTTTATTATGTATGTTAGATTATTTACTCAACCAATGGCTAGAATAGCGCAAGCATTGACAACTCTTCAAGGAGCTGCAGCATCAACCGAAAGAGTATTTGAATTTGTTGATGAAAAAGAAATGATTGATGAATCAAATATTAAAAAGATTTTAAAAAGAAAAGATGTTGAAGGGAATATAGAATTTGAAAATGTATCTTTTGGATATGAAGAAGATAAAACTATTATTAAAGATTTTAGTGCAAAAGCTTTACCTGGTCAAAAAATTGCTATTGTTGGTCCTACTGGAGCAGGTAAAACTACAATGGTTAATCTTTTAATGAAATTTTATGATGTAAATAATGGTGATATTAAAATAGATGGAAAATCTATTAAGGAATTAAAGAGAGAAAATGTACACTCATTATTTACTATGGTATTACAAGATACTTGGTTATTTAATGGAACAATTAAAGAAAACATTATATATAATCATAAAGATGTAGATGATGAAACATTACAAAAAATATGTGAAACAGTAGGAATAGATCATTTTATTAAAACATTACCTAATGGATATGATTCTTTAATATCAGATAATGATAGTGTTTCTGCAGGTCAAAGACAATTATTAACTATTGCTAGAGGTATGATTAATAATGCTCCTTTACTTATATTAGATGAAGCAACTAGTAATGTAGATACTAGAACTGAAGAATTAGTTCAAAAAGCAATGGATAAGATTACTGAAGGAAAAACTTCATTTATTATTGCGCATAGATTATCTACAATTAAGAATGCTGATTTAATTTTAGTAATGAAAGATGGAAATATTATTGAACAAGGTAAACACAAAGATTTAATTAATAAAAATGGATTCTATGCTGAATTATATAATTCTCAATTTACAAAACAAGGAATTAATTAAAAAAAATAAAATTATTGTGTATAATATTATTAGGAGGCAATTTTATGAAAAAAATTATTAGTTTGTTATTGATTACATTTTTAATGTCTGGATGTGGCAATACAAATCCTATAAACAATGAAAAAGAGAATGTAAATAATGATGAAAAGTTTGAAAAATTAATTATTAAAACTGAAATTACAAATAAAGAAGCAAAACAAAGTTCTTATTTAGTATTTCTATCACCAATTGGTTTAAGGAAAGAAGAACCAGGAGAAGCAAATCAAAGTGGATATTATGGGCCATTTGAAACAAATGAAAATGGGGAAGTAGAAATTGAAATGTCTTATAATAGAGATTTGCAATATTATTTAGAAAGTAATGATAATAAGAAACCCGGGTATTTAGAAGTATTTGTTACTACTAAAGAAGATAAATATATAAGAAATCCTTTAAATAAAAAAACTGAGATTAAGTTTATAAAAAATGATACTGATGAACCATATCCAGAGATTCCTTATTATTCTTCAATTGAAAATATAACGATTCCATTTACTGATAAATATCCAGATGGAGTGTTATCACTTACATTTCAAGATGCTGATTTTGTAATTAAATTTGAATTTGAGGAAGGATTTAAACCAACAAATTCTTATGAGACATTTATATTTTGGAATGATCCTTCTATGCCTAGTGGTATTGGAATAGTAAATGTTGGAAGAATAAATAGAGAGTTCCAATATTGGGATACACCATTTTATAAAAAGGATAATCTAGCTAGTAAGACTGGAACAATAATAGTAAAAGATTTTAATACAAATAAAAATATAGAATATGTTGGATATCCAAAAATTGTATCTTTTGATAAAGATGGTAATTGTAATCAAGGTGATATAGTTAAGATTACTATTCCTAAACAATAAAAAACAAAAATATTTATTTTTGTTTTTTTATTGAAGCTTCAATAAATGAATCAAATAATGGATGAGGTTTATATGGTCTTGATCTAAATTCTGGATGGAATTGACATGCGATAAAGAATTTATGATTTTTTAATTCTATCATTTCTATTAAATCTGATTTTTCATTTATACCAGAAAATATCATTCCTTTTTGTTCTAATAATTCTTTATACTTATTATTGAATTCATATCTATGTCTATGTCTTTCTAATATTTTATTTTTATTATATACATTGTAAGCTAAAGTATCTTTTTTTATTGTACATTCGTAATTACCTAATCTTAAGGTTCCACCTTTATTTATTATAGATTTTTGATCAGCCATTAAATCAATAATTGGATTTAATGTATTTTCATTAAATTCAGTTGAATTAGCGTCTTTTATATCACAAACATTTCTTGCAAATTCAATTATTGCAAGTTGTAATCCTAAACATAAACCTAAGAAGGGTATATTATTTTCTCTAGCATAAGTAATAGCTTTTATTTTTCCTTCTATTCCTCTTATACCAAAACCTCCAGGAACAATAATTCCTTTAGATGTTTTAAATATTTTTTTTAAATCAATATTATTCTTTTCTAATAGTTCAGAATCTACCCAATTAACTTTTATTTTTTTATTATAATTATAACCAGCATGTGTTAATGCTTCATTAACTGATAAATAAGCATCATGTAATTCAACATATTTTCCTACAAGCGCAATTTCTATTTCATCTTTTAAATTATCTACAGTTTTAATTAACTTCTTCCAATATTCTATCTTAGCTTTTCTAATAGGTAATTCAAATTGTTTTAAAATAGTTTCATCAATTTTTTGATTATAATAATCTATTGGAATTTGATATATATTTTTTACATCTAATGAATCAATTATATTTTCTTTAGGTATTGAACAAAATAAAGATAATTTAGTTTTTATTTGATCTCCAGTATCAAAAGGAGCTCTACATACTAATGCATCTGGTGTTATTCCTAAATTTCTTAAATCTTTTACACTGTTTTGTGTTGGTTTAGTTTTTAATTCCCATGATCCATAAAGATATGGTATTAAAGTGCAGTGTAAAAAGAAAGTATTACTTTTACCTAATTCATATTGAATTTGTCTAATTGACTCAATAAAGGGTTGAGATTCTATATCTCCTACAGTTCCTCCAATTTCAGTTATTACAATATCAGCTTTACTGGATAAACCTGCTTCAAATATTTTATTTTTTATTTCATTAGTAACATGAGGTACCATCTGTACAGTTGAACCCAAATAATCTCCATGTCTTTCTTTTTCAATTACTTGAGAATATATTTTTCCACTAGTAATATTAGAGCTATAATTTAATTCTTCATCTATGAATCTTTCATAATGTCCTAAGTCTAAATCGGTTTCACAACCATCATATGTTACAAAAACCTCTCCATGTTGCATAGGATTCATAGTGCCTGGATCCACATTAAAATAAGGATCAAACTTTTGCATAAAGACTTTATATCCTCTGGATTTTAATAATAAAGCAATAGAAGATGCAGTTATTCCTTTTCCTAATCCCGAAACAACTCCACCAGTTACAAAAACATATTTAGTCATAAAAAAATCACCTCTAAATGAATTTCGAGAGTGATTAGGCTCTTAATAATTATAACACTAAATTTTAAATTGTTAACAACTTTTATATCTTTTATTGACAACTGATATAATAGTTCTATAATTAAATTAGGAGGAAACTAGTGAAAAATTTAATGAAAATAGTTCTAACATTATTAGTATGCATAATACTTGTTGGATGTGGCAATACAGAAAAAGAAGAAACAAATAATAACACAAATAATATTAATGATGAAACAAAAGTAACTACTATTGCAGAATCTTATGCAAAATATTCGGAATTAAAAAGTCAAATGTTTGAAAAACTATCTGATTCAATTCCAGATAATAACTCTATGTTACCATTAACATTATTAGGATTTGCATCTATGGACTTTATAATGGTGCCTATTACTATGTGTGGAGTTAAAGAAAGTGAAGCTGCAATATTTTATTCTATGTATAATGATTTAAAATATACAAGTAATGATAATGAATGCACTATTACCTATTCTGTTGAAGGCAAAACAAATAAATTTATATCTTTATATGATAGAAATACAGATTCAGTTCAAACAAAGTTTTATGAAGATAATAAATTAATTATGATTAGTGAGTACATAAAATTAGATGATGGTTATGGTTCTCAACAATATATGTTAGATGATGATTTTGGATATTCAACTTCTTTTCGTTCAATTTTTAGAAATGAGTATATTGCAGTTGGTTTTTTTGAAAATGTTACATCAGAACCAACATCTCTGTTTAAAAATAAAAATTTGGTTAATACGGAGTGGACAAAAGGTGGTTCTAACTGGTCAGAATATGATAATGGAGAGTTCCAAACAATTCCAAATGAATAGAAACAATTTGTTTCTATTTTTTTTTTAGATATGATATAATATTTAATAATAAGTGAGATATATAGAAAGGTGTATTATGGAAGAAGAAATAATAAAAGAAAAATCAATATTGTCAATGTCGAAAGAAGAATTAGAAAAAGCGTTTTCTCAATTATCTTTAGAAGAAATTGAGGGACTAATGAAAGCAATTTCCGAGGTGGAAAATGAATGATATCCAACAATATAAAGAAGAATTTGTAAAAAATGTTGCGGATGAATTAAGTGAAATCGAAGAAGGACTTAAAGTTTTACATTCAAAAAGAATTTTTCTAATTGATACTCACGCTAAAAACTTTTATAATACTAAAGATATAGATAGAGTTGAGTTCCAAATGAATATTTTACGCGCAAGAAAAACTGTAATTGAAGGGCTTGTTGATTATTATTCATATTTTAGAATAAAAAATATGACAGATTTGGAAATAGAAGAATATAGAATTGCAAAAGTTAACGAGTATAATCTAAAAATTGAAGAACAAAATAGAGAAAAAGAAAAAGCAGAAAAAGAACATATTGAATTAAAAGATGAATTAGATATTTTGGGTAAAAATTATATTTCTATGAATCCAGAGGAAAAAGAAACAGCATTAAAACGAAGCACTGAAATTCGTTCTAAACTTATTAAATATGAATCTAAAAGTGAATATGGGACATTTATTGTTTTTGAAAAAACTATTAAGAAATTAATTGAAGATAAACAAGAACTTAGTAATAAAAGCAATCAGGAGTTAAAAGATACCAAATTATCAGAAATAGAAAAAAGAAATACTATTGAATCAATTTTAAGTAATATGGAAAAATATGGTATTAGTCCACTATACAAATTATTTGGAGCACTAGCAAATGATCCCGAAAAAGTTGAAAAAGTTATTGATTTATTAGAAAATAATAGTGATTTGTTTAATATTTTCAATGACGATTCAGTTAAATTTAAAATAGATGAAAACATTCCTTATGGTATAAGAAACAAATTTAGATTTTATAATTATTTGAATAATGATGGTGTTGCAAAAATTAATAATGTTGAATCATTTAAAACAGTATTAGCAAAAGCAAAAACTGAATTTAATGAAAATAAAGAAAAACTTTCAAACGAATTAACTAGAGAAAAACTATATAAACTTGCTGAAAATTATAGAAATCAAGATGGTATAGATTACGAATTTTTAAAACTACATGAAGATAAATTTGATAAAGATTTATTAAATGAATATATGTATAACGATGAACAAAGAAAAAATAATTTAAAAGGAATCAAAAGATTTTTTAGAGGAAATATTGAAGAAGCAGAAGTTTATGAGAACAAAGCTAACAAACAAAAAGAAATGATTTATAGTAGTATTACTTCATGGTACTTAAATCAATTCCCAAATGTTATTTCAAAGGGTATTAATCATTGGATTTTTGAAACTGAAACTTCAATAAATAAATTTTTAAATGAATTCCCAGAAAATGTTTTAGTCAGTGAGAATGCATTGAATGGTTTATCAGAACAAGTTGATAAAGAAATAGAAAAAAACACATTAAGAAAAAAAGTAATAGAAGATAAAATCAATGCTTTAAGAGTAAATATTTATGAATTAGCAGGTCAAGAATTAAAAGAACCTTTAGCAACTATTACCTACAGAAGACCTCAAAATGTTTATGAAACAATGGTTTCAGCTTATACTGAAGTTTTCTTAAGTAATTATATTAAAAAATTAGAAGAAGAAGCAAAAGAAAGCGCAAATAAATGGAAAGAGGAAGCTGGTAATAAAGATAAATTGGATTCTTCTGATCAAAGGGTAACCTATACAGAAACAGATCCGAATACAGGCGAAAAAAAATCTGGTGAGTTTGTGCTTAATATGGAACCAGTATTGTTAAATGATAAAGAAGCAGAAACTTTTTCCCCAATACCACTAGATGAAACTGCTAAAAAGATTTTAGAACCAATTGCTTTAGCTGAAACAGCTAAACAGAGTGAAGTTGATGATGGTACAAAAGTTTATACTCCTACACATAGATCAAGTTTTTTAGAAGAAATTAAAGATATGTCTCCAGATCAAATTAGAGAGTATTTAAGTGAAGTGGTTAACGATATGCCTAATGGTGAAATAAATATTGGTGAAGAACCTCCACAAGGGCCTCATAGATAGTAAAAGATGAATAAATTCATCTTTTTTTGTGTAAAATAATAATAAAAAAAGCACTAATAAAATTAATTGGTTGATTTTGTTTTTTAGTTGTGTTAATATTTATAATAGAAGGAGTAAAAGTAAATGAAAAGAATATTAAAAGCAGCTTTATTAGTAGTTGCAGTAATGGTTTTATCAGGGTGTGTAAAATATAGAATTGACATGAATATAGGAAAAGATAAATCAGTAGATTTGGGAATAATTTATATGATGGATACTAGTTTTGCCGATTCAATGAACCCAGAAGAAACCCCAGAAGAAACAACGGAAGAAACTGAAGAAGTACCAGTAGAGGTTCCTGTTGAAGAAGAAACAACTATGGCGATGGATGCTATAGATCCGGAAAATTTCAAATTTTTAGAAGAAAAAGGATTTAAGGTTGAACCTTATACAGAAAAGATTGAAGAAAAAAATTATGAAGGAGTTAAAATATCTAAAACTTATCCTAACATAGATGATATTACTTCTGAAAATCCAATAATATTTGATTTTACAAAAATGATGCATGGACAACAAAACGTGAAAGATAATCAATTGTTTACAAAAGATGGTGAAAAATATGTTGCTAATTTTGTATTTGATATGTCTGAAACAGCAGGAGAAACACAAGAACAT
>JAAYGD010000043.1 GCA_012727915.1 Mycoplasmatota bacterium
AAATTATTTATTATTGATTTTTATAGTTTGAAAAATAAAACATCTTCTTATGATGTTGGAGGAGTTCAATTTATATATTCAGAATTTAAAGATAATTTTAGTTTAAAAGCTTCTAATACTATATATAAATATTTGAATCCTAATATGAAAGAATTACCATTAGTAAAAAAAGTAAATGTAATTAATATTGAAGAAACAACCTTTGAATATAAAGAAAAAGAATATCAATCATATAAAGTATTTTTAAATTGGGAATATGAAAATGATTATGGATATGAAAAAGAATGTGTTTTAATTTTAATGAAAGAAAATGATAGGCTAGATATTGTTGAAAAAACAAACATATCTTAATTATACAGAACGGAGGATGCATAATGGTGTTTTCTAATATTAATGATTATTATGCTATAGGTGAAAAAATTTATATCATTTCTGGGATAATTATTGCAAGCTTGGTTTCCTATAGAATGATATATTTAATTATTGGAATTTTTTTTACTAGAAAGTTTAAAGAAGCTAAAAAGAAACATAAGTATGCTATATTGATTGCAGCTAGAAATGAAGAAAAAGTAATAGGAAACTTACTATCAAGTATTAATAAACAGGATTATCCTAAAGATAATATTACTGTTTTTGTTGTTGCGGATAATTGTAATGATAATACTGCTAAAATATCAAGAAATAATGGTGCTATATGTTATGAAAGATTTAATGATAAAGATAAAACAAAAGGTTTTGCATTACAATTTTTATTAAATAAAATTGAAGAAGATTATGGAAGATTGTCTTTTGAAGGATATTTTATATTCGATGCTGATAATTTATTGAATAAAGATTATATTTCAAAAATGAATGATGCTTTTGATTCTGGAGAAAAAATAATTACTTCATATAGAAATACTAAAAATTTTGATGAAAATTGGATTGCATCAAATTATGCATTACATTGGTTAAGATCTATAAGAAATGATCATAGAGCAAGAAGTGTTTTGAGATTGGCAACAAATATTCAAGGAACCGGGTTTTTATTTGCGAGTGAAATAGTCAAAGATGGATGGAAATTTACTTCATTAACTGAAGATAGAGCTTTATCAGCAGATTCGGTTGTAAAGGGGTATAGCATTACATATAATGATGAAGCGGAGTTTTTTGATGAACAGCCAACTAATTTGAGAATAGCTTTAAGACAACGTTTAAGATGGTCTAAGGGGCATTTATTAGCGTATGTTGAAACTGCTCCAAGTCTAATAAAAAACATTATATTTGGTAGAAAATATATAGTAAATAAAACTCCAGTTATAAATAATAAATTTTTAGAATCCATAAGGCATAGATTTGCATCTTTTGATATGTTGATGCATCAAACTCCATTCTTAGTATTTAATTTATTTTTTTGGTTATTTTTTAGTGCTTTATTATATGTAATATATTCATATTCAAATGGTGTTTCTAATACATCATTAGTATTTGAAACTTCACTAATAGGAAGATTATTAACAAATATATTTAAAGATATTTATTTTAATTTTGCTCCAGGTATTGAAGCTATGTTTGCATCTTTAATAATCGTATTAATATTAAGATTATTATTTAGAATAGAAACATATTTGTTAAGTTTCATAATGCCTATTTATATATTTATTATTGAAAGAAAAAGAATTAAAAAAATTACTTTTATAAAGAAAATAAAGTATATATTAACATGGCCTATTTTTGATTTAATAGGAATATACACATCTTATATAGCGTTATTTGTAAAAGTAACATGGAAACCAATTCCACATACTAGTGAAGTTACTATTGAAGATATTTATTTATCAAAAAAATAAAACAAGCATTAACTTATTGCTTGTTTTTAAAATAGTCATGTTTTAATATTAAATCGTTTTTCTTAATTATATAATCTACATATGAATTGGATTCTTCTATATAATTAATGTCCTTAATTTTATCATTTGTGCCATCTTCTACATAATATTTTCCATCATACCAAGAATAATCATTAAAAAATACTATTCCATTATGTTCTTTTCCTAAAGCATCTTTTCCTAAATAATTATTGTTATCATATTCTATGCCCAAAAGATTAAGTACTGTTGGTAATATATCTATTTGAGAAGTAGCTTTATATATATTTGTTTTCTTTTGTTTACTACTCCATATAAAAAATGGAGTTTCATTAATTAAATTGTTTGAAGTTTCTTTCTTTTTATCTAATAAAGTTTTATCTGCTATTGTATATAAATAATGATCTGAGAATGCTACTATTATTGTGTTATCATATAAATTATTATCTTTTAGAGCTTGCATTAATAATCCTACCATATCATCAGTTTCTTTTGCTTGTATATTTATGCAATCTTCCTCAGTATAAATTGCTTCTTCAAATTCTATTAATAAGTTTTCTTTTTCTTCTTCTGTAAGTTCATCATTTAACATTTTTTCTTCATATTCTTTGTTCAATATTTTTTGACATAAGCCTTTATCTTTTTGAAATGGCATATGTACTGAATATGTAATTAGATAATTTATAAAATTGCCTTCTTTTTTAAACATGTTTTCATAAAAGAAATCATTATTAATTAATTCTCTATCTAACATATAGTCTTCGTTATCATAGGTTTTTAAATCTTTTAATCCATAATATTTATCAAAGCCCCAATTTTTATAATTTATATTTCTAGAATAGTATTCTCCAGTATTCATATGAAAAGCATTTACTCTATAATCTAAATTAGTAAATATCTTTGCTAAAGAACTAGGAAAATCATTTTTATTTAATGAATAAGCATTTTTTGTATAGCTAATAGGAGTAATAAAACCTGTGTTTACTGCAAACTCGGAATTAAATGTTGAACCTCCACCATTGTAATAAGAGAAGTGATTTAAAAAGTTAATAGAATTATTTAATAGTTTATAAGTATTAGGCATTATTTTTTTTGTTAATAGCCAATTATCAATGCCTTCAAATTGTAAGAAAATAATGTTTTTACCTTCAAAAATACCTGTGTACTTATTTTTTTCATTTAATTTAGATTCTTTAAACATATTACTTAAAAACAATAATTCTTTTTCATCTGTTGTTTTTTTCTCTTCTAAATATGTTTTATAATAGTTTCTAATTGTATATTCAAAAATGCCACTTACACTTAAACTTTTATTATTATCGTTATAATTCTCATAAACATTTCTAGGGTTTTTCCATGTATTCCATGTTAATTCATTATTTTTTTCTCCTAGTAATAATGGAGTTGTTTGATGAATGATAATAAATAATATAATTGTAATAATTAATCCTTTGTAGTTGGTTTTATTATTCCAAGGAAATTTAATAAAACTAATAACAAATAATGCAATAGATATTATTATTGTTATATATATCCATATATTAGCGCTCTTTATTGCAGATACAAAAAATTCACTACCTTCTTTAGCTAATCCTAAAAGCGCAAAATCAAAGAAATTTTTTGTTAATGAGTAATATACGTTATTAACTGCAAACATTGTTATACTTAGAATAAAGAAAAGTATATATAAGGGTTTTCCAATTTTTTTATTAATAAATAAAGTTAAAAGCATGAATAATGATATCCAAACAATACTAAATAAGTTAGGAACAAATGAATTAATTTTTAAGAATTCTATTTCTTTTCCTAGTAATCTAGTTACTATATCTAAAATAAAAAATGAAGAAAAGCCTAAAATAATAGAATGAAAAAACTTGTTTTTTAAAAAGTTTAAAACAAATTTTAATATTTTATCTAATTTTTTATTTAAATTAAATTTTTTCATAACTTGAAGATTATACCACTTTGATTTATTCTTGTATAGGGATTTCTTCTTTAGTTTTTTCATAATATATAATCCTAATCTCCTCATAATCTTTAAGCAGTTTACCTGCTTCTACACTTTGACTTTTTAATTTAC
This sequence comes from Mycoplasmatota bacterium, assembly GCA_012727915.1. GTDB lineage: Bacteria > Bacillota_I > Bacilli_A > RF39 > UBA660 > JAAYGD01. Next base: position 3,928 of record JAAYGD010000043.1, read on the forward strand.
CAGCATTTAGTTCATTATATTCTTCAGAATCAATTTTAATTTCTTCAATAATAATTATTAGTTTATCTGTATTATTATTTTTCCAAGTATATGCTTCATCAATTGAATATGTTTCAAAATTTGGAATTACATCATCAATTTGTTCGGGAACTTTATCTGAATATTTTCCAATTTTAATAATTAATGCTTCATTTATGTTTTTTACAATATAGCCATATGGAATACTTTGTTCTATTATTTTATTATTGTCTTCTATATTATATACATCAACATATTCTTCTTCTATTTTTATATTATTAGTTTTTCCCCATTCTTTTGCAACTTCAATATCTTTTGATATGAATTTATCTACTAAATTAATTGTACTTTCATATTTATATGGACCTTTTCCAATTATAGTTTTTTCATATGTTTCATTGATTGAAAAATTCATTTCTTTAATTAATTCTGGTTTGACTTTTTCTAAATTAATATTCATTGCTTTAACTATATCAGCAAGGCTTTGTCTATTATAATAATAGTTATAAAGTTGAGTTTTAAATTTTTCATCCCAAATTAAAGTGTCTGATCCTTTTAAAAATAATGAATCAAAAGAAATAGTCGAATTTGAATTATTTAATAGCATTCCTTTTATAACATTATATAAGGATAATATTTGATTAGTATTAATGTTTGTTTCAACACTATCACCCATTATTTCTAATAGATTATAAATGTCATCTAATTTATTTATATTATTAACGCCACTCATAATTCCATTTATAACTTTTTGTTGATTTTGTCCTCTTTCGATATCATCTCTTTTTCCTTCATTATAGGTTGGACAATATGCTGCCATTTGTTTTCCAATTGCAGAACCATCATTTGGTTTATGTCTATTTCTTGAAAGCGCTAAGGCTTGCTCACCATTTACTTTCTTATATCCTTTTTCTAAAAACACAGTATCTGAACCCCAAGTTCTATTGCTATTTTGTTCACATAAACTATATGGAACATCTACATATATTCCTCCAAGATTATCTACTAACTTAACTAGGCCTTTAAAATTTATTTTTGCATAATAATCTATTTTTATTTCTGTGAAATTTTCTATAGTTTTTATCATGCATTCTTCACCATGCCATGCAGCATGAGTGATTTTGTTTTCTCTCTGATTTTCAAAACATACTATTGGTACATATGTATCTCTTGGAATGCTGAGCATAGTAGCATTTAATGTTTTAGGATTAAAAGTAATTAACATTAAAGCATCTCCATTAAATGCTGAACCACTTTTAATGCTTTCTAAAGTTGAATCAACCCCCATTAATAAAATAGTAAATGGTTCTGTTATTTCCTGTCTAGTATTATCCTCTACTTTAATTTTTTTCTCTTTAGATATTAAAATTTTTGTTTCATCTTTGATATTAGCAAAACCATTAAATGAAAATAATACTGAATAGTTTGTTGTAATTAATATTGCATCTACTTCTTTTTCGTATAGTCCTAACACAAGAGCAGTAATGTCATCATAGTTAATAATTTCATTAGTTTTATCTAATTTCCTATCTTTAATTATTTCTTTAGGTATTACATATCCCTCAATACTATCTTTATTATTATATAGTCCAATTTTCATGTTATTGAGTTCTTTAACATCATTAATGTTGCTTTCATTTAATACTACTAAACTCGAAGAATATAATGTTTCATTAGAACTAATAGTGTTCAAGGAAGTATAAACTTTATCAATTACATTATATAATAGGCATTGAATTATAAAGATAATTATCATTACAATTGAAAGGAATATAGATCTTTTTCTCTTTCTTTTAGCAATAAACCTTATTGATTTTAATGTAAAAAAAATAAAAGAAATAAATAATATAATTATTAATAAAAGTCTTATTAAATTTTCAATATTATACAATTTAAAAACAGAAAAAATAAGATAACTATTACTTAAAAAATAAAGAATATTTACCATCACTAATATAATGAAAAATTTGTTGTTTAATATATTTTTTATAATTTTGTTCATAGCTCCTCACAACTTTTTTAATTATATATTAATTATAACATTTTAACAATAAAAAAACTTGAGTTAGTCATCAAGTTTTCCTTTTTTTCTTTTCTTATCTTTTTTATTAATTATTTCTGTTTCTTTAATGGGTTTTTTCTTAATAAAGTATAAGGATATAGAAATTATAAATAGAACAAGAGAAACAACATTTGAAATTGTTAGGATATTAATAATTTTACTATTTTCTTTAATATCTTTGTTTAATAATTGAGACTCTTCGTTATTAAATCTTATAACATTATTACTTATTAAATCATATATATAATAATCTTTTTCACCAGTATTTATATCCATACCATATAATATTGCAAATTCAGAAGTTTTATTAATTTTATATACCTGAAAATCAATGTTGTTTATTTTTTCAACTGTTTTAATATAATTGACAAATATATCTTTATTTTCTTCTAATTCGAGAGGTAAAATTCTTAATTTATCAAATACAAGCTCTATGTAAGGAGAGTATTTGTTATCTATATTATCATATATATATAAAGCAATCATTCCTTCAATATCTTTAAGACCCACTAAAACCATTTGGTTATTTTGATTATAAAAAGATGGCACTATAATATCATTAATTTTAATAGAGTTTTTTTCAAATTCTTCTGGAGGAGTAATCAAACTTTCTCTTTTTACTATTGTCATTGTATCACCAGTAATTGTAGTTACTTCTATAGGGTTTGGGTCTTTAACTATTGCATTTAATGTGTATGTTTTTGTGGAACCATTCTGAGCAGTAACGATTATATTAAATTTATTATCACCTTCGTTAACTTCTTTTGTTCCTGTTCCATCAACATCAGATCTATAATCTTCTGTTTTTGCTATTATTTTAATTGTTTCTATATTTGAATCTAATTCAACTGTATAATTTAATGTATTCTTATCAAATATAGGAGATAATTCTTTACCTTCAACTGATAATGATTTTAAATAATTGTTTTTTGAATAAGTGGCTTCTAATTGTGATAAGGTTAATAATTTAACTGAGGAAGTTCCAGCAGATAAAGTCATTTTAGCTTCGTTCCAATCGTATGCAGCATATGACTTTACTCCTATTCTAGTTGTACCAGATGCTAGAGCTTTAAACCTATAAGTATATGAAACTGATTTCATAGTACCATTACCATAATCAGCCACATAAACATTACCGCTTTCTAATTTTAATAGAGAAGGGTTGTAGTTTAAACTAAATTCCCAAGAACCTAAAGCTACAGATGAAGATATGGTTACTGTCGTTGTAAAAGTTCTTCCAACAATGATAGTAGAAGATGAACTTTTAACACCTATATATGCACTTGCTGCATTTACTTTGTTTATTAGTAAAGTAAACGTTAATAATGCAATTAATGAAAGTCTAATTATTTTTATCATATTTTCTCCTATAATTTTATTTCTCCTAGAATATTTTTTTGTATTCTAAGTAAGTCTAATATATTTACTATTTTATCGTTATTAGTATCTGCTGCCACAATATAAACACTATCTAATGATTTGGCTTTTACTAAATGTTTTTGTACTTTTAATAAGTCTAAAATATTAATCTTTCCATCTCCATCTATATCTCCAGTAACTGATACTGTATATGTTTTTGTTTCATTTGAAGTTGTTGTAATAGTAATTAATTGACCAGTCTTAAGAATAGTTTTATAGTCATTTATAGTTCCGTTTGAATCTTTAACAGTAATTATTGAACTTGGACTATTAGAATTAATCTTATTAGTAAGGGTTTCTATAGTATTACCCACAGAATTATTGGGAATAAAGTCATTATTATCAACTCCTAATAAATTTGATAATTCGTTAATAGAAATAATACTCTCAACTTTAATTATTACGATTTTATAAGTTTTTATTTCTCCATTTTCAGCTGTTACTATAATGGATATATCGTTTGAATCATCATTTAATTGAATTATTCCATCCCCATTAATTTTACTAAGAGAATTCTCAGCAGTAGCTTTAATATTAACTGAAGAGTTTGTTTTATCTATAAAATGGGTATATTCTAGTACTTCTTTATCAAAGTCATTAATTGATATATCATTAAGGGTAATTGAACTTAAATAATTGTTATTACTACCAGAGCTAGGTAAAGAAGTAGACATTGGAGTTTCCAAATATATTGGTATAGAAAATGAATATGCATTTGATAATAAATTTTGAGAGTTATATGAATAATAAATAGAAGAAGCTTCACTTGAAGGTGCTTGAACATTTGTCATATATTGATGAGTGTATTTATCATAATATGCAGTTGGAGCCGTATTGAATTTTTGAAAATATAATGTGTATTGTCCTTTTGATATATATCCACCTGATAAAAATGCGGAGCCTCCATTTATTGCTTTTTCAACAGTATTCCATGGTTCTCTTGTATTATTTGGATTATCAATAACTCCTGCAGCATATGCTAAACCTCTATATATTGGAGTAGCTCCATATGCACCAATATTAAAAAAATTATAGAATCCAGAATATTGAACTCCATCATATGTAAAAGGAGCTCCGCTTGTTGCGGCATTTCCACTAATTCCAACTTCTTGTTTTATCCTACTTGCAAGGTGAGCGGGACTAATATTATACTTTTCACCACTAATATTTAAAGTGTTTGCAAACTCATCATTACTAAATGTTCCTCCTGAAAATGTAGATTTTACTATATTTGGATATTCTGATTTAAGATTAATATCATAATTGAGTGTTTCGAACATAAATATATATTTTTCATTTAAAAAGTTTCTTGGATCCATATAAAATGATATTACTCCAGTATTTGCATAATACCAATTTGGAACTTCCGCTATAGAAGTACTATTAGAATATTGTTCATTATAAAATTGAATATAATTTTTGTAATTTTCTCCATTTATGACATCATTCCATCTTAAACCTGTTTGTATTGGATTAAAAGTCCAATTTGGGTATTTTTTATGAAGGAAACTTAAATAAGGAAAATAACTTTCAGGAAATCCTGAAGTTCTTAAAATTTCTTCATATGCTTCATCTTCATCAGTAATGTTATTTCTTATTACAACATTATCACTACATATGTATCCAGAAGATTTATCATCATAATAACTTACTTTATACCATGGACCAACGCAACCATTACCACTAGGATGATATTCTAATATTGTAAGATTAACTCCTAATATAAGAGAGTTAACTAAAGAGGATGTGCTAGTTGGTCGGCTTCTAACATTTACAAAATTTCCATAAGTTCTTGAGGTCCAACCGCTAGTATTATATTCAGGGTTAGTAGTAATGTTGACATAAGTACTGCAAACATATGCATCATTATTATCATAAACTATTTTATACCATCCATCTGTACATCCAATTCCTGTATATAGTGTTTCATCAACAAGATTAATATAAAAACCAATATTGGTAGTTATTATAATATTTGATTCATCTATTGCTTCGGGTGTAGATCTAATTCTAACTCCTTGACCTGTAATTACTCCATCTATAGTAGCGTTAACTAAGTTAGGAAAAATTAATAAAATAAAAACAAAAATTAATATTTTTTTTATCATAATTCCTCCTTATTCTTAATATATATTCTATTATACAAGTAATATAAATAAAAATATATAATTCAATATTAATTTAACTTTTTATTTACATTAAAAGATGGTATAATATTGTTACAAAACAACAAAAAACAAAAAAAATCAAGTAATAACTTGACAATCTTGTAAATATATGTATAATAAGGCACAACTGAGAGAAAAAGCATAAAAAAAGGGGGATTTTTTATGGAAAACAGACTTTATGTAGAAAACAAGGATAATTTTTGGAGAGACTTATTGGTAAGAATAGCATTAATATTGTTATTTATATTTTTACTTATATGGTTATTTCCTATGCCTAAATTAGAAACATTTTATGATAGGATTTTTGCGGACAACTTAAAAATGATGCAAGATGCCGCTAAAGATTATTTTACAGTTGAAAGATTGCCTATAGAAATAGGAGATAAGAAAAAATTATCTTTAAGAGATATGATCGACAAAAAAATGATATTACCTTTCTTAGATAGAGATGGTAATACATGTGATTTTGATAATTCTTATGTAGAAGTTATTAAAATGGAAACTGATTATGTATTTAAAGTTAATTTATCTTGTCCAACTAAAACTGATTATATTATAGATTATTTTGGATGCTATGATGTATGTGAAGATGATAGTTGTGAAAAAGATGAAGAGGATTCGTTAGTATTAGAATATCAATTTTATAGAAGTGGAAGTAAAAAAGTTATAGATTATTATACTTGCCCAAGTGGATACGATATTAAAGGAAGTTCTTGTGTTAAAGAAAGCAATATATTGGAAAAAATAACAGCAAAATTAAATTGCAATACAGGATTTGCTTATAATAGTAATACTGATTCTTGTGAGAAATCAGTTACAACTTCAACAGATCCTGATAAAACATGTCCAACTGGTTATGTATATAATGAAAATTCAAATACATGTTTAAAATATGTTGTTAGAGAAGAAGAACCTAGTAAGATTTGTTCTCAAGGTACATATAATCCATCAACAGGAAAATGTGTTGTAGGTAACACTACTACATATAATGCAACATTAGTATGTGATAGTGGAACATATAATTCATCAACAGGAAAATGTGTAATAACAACACCGTCAAGTTATGATGCTACACCAAAATGTACTACTGGTACTTATGATGTATCTACTAAAAAATGCGCAATAACAACACCATCAAGCTATACAGCAACACCATATTGTTCAGTAGGAACATATAATGCATCAACAAACAGATGCGATGTGGTTTCTCCTTCTAACTATCCAGCAGTTTATGCTTGTAAAACAGGAACTAATAATGGAACTTCTTGTACAATAACAGCTGCAACTACAGTAGCGGCACTTACTAAAAATGTATCAAGTTCATATGTGGATACAAAAAACGGAATAGAAACAAAAAAATGGTCTTGTCAAGTATATGAATATGATTATTTAAGATCAAATGTATCAAATTCAACATTTACAAGAACTTATATTGGAAAAGAATCAAGATATACATGTGCTTTACCAACATGTTTAACAACATTCTATAAATATGATGAATGTACAGCAGTTATAACTGGTTCTTGTGCTGATCGAACTTATACATATAATAGAACAACAGGAAAATGTACTAAGACTATAACTACTTATTCAACAGAATATTATTGTGCTAATGGTGCAACTCCTACTAATGGAAGATGTCCAGTAGCAGCAGTTACAACTCCTAAGGTACCTACTTGTCCAAATGGAGGAAATTTATTAAATGATACATGTTATACATCAAACACAACATATTTAATTCCATCATATAGTTGTCCAAATGGAGGAACAATATCAGGAACAAAGTGTAATGTATCAACAACAACTTATGTAACACCATCATATAGTTGTCCAAATGGAGGAAAAATATCAGGAACAAAGTGTAATGTATCAACATCAACAACAATTAATCCAAGATATACTTGTCCAAATGGAGGAGATTTAGCGAATAAAACATGTTATGTTTCAAATTCATCAACTATAACACCTACGTTGGCATGTAACTTAGGAACATTGATTGGAAATGTATGTAAGATTACTACAATAGACAATAAAGATTATTCTTATAATTGTTCTGTTGGATCATTAAACGGAAATAAATGTGTTACTAGTTTATTGTTAAAAGAAGATGTTAGTTATTCATGTGATTATGGATATACAAGAACTGGAACAGAATGTATTAAAACTATAGGTTCTTCTTCAATAGTAAAAGGAACTCCAGTATATAAATCAATATCAAGTCAAGAATATAAATGGAGTAGAGAAACATCTTTAATTGGATGGGAAAGAACCGGAAAGACTAGAGAAGTAAAAGTAGCTTATAACGAAAAGTAATTATTTGTGATATAAAAAGGGGTAAAAGAACACAGAAATGTGTTCTTTTTTGTGCTATAATTTTAATAGGAGGTAATTATGTATGCAGATGTTATTATGGAAATAAATGTATTTAAAAATAAGACTTTTACATATAAAATTCCTTCTAATATAAAAGTGGAAATAGGTAGTAGAGTACATATACCTTTTGGAAGCAAAAAAGTAAATGGTATAGTTTTAAATATAAAAGATGATTATAAAGATAATATTCAATTAAAAGAGATTATTAGTTTAATAGATGATAAGCCAATATTAAATAAAGAACAAATATATTTAATAAAATTTCTTAGAGATAATTATTTATGTACATATTTAGATGCATACAAAGTAATGATGCCAACTCAATTAAAATTGAGTAAAAACATTAATAATATTAAGACAGAAAAAAAATATTATATAAAAAATATAAAAGAAGTAAATACAAAAGCTGAGCAAAATATATTAAATTTATTTAAAGATAAAGACTATTTAAAACCAAGTGAAATTTCAAATAAAAAAGCATTAAAAATTTTGCTAGAAAAAGATATATTATTTATAAAAGAAGAAGAGAAATATAGATTAAATAATAATTTTGAAATAATTGAAAAAATTAAGTTGACTAAAGAACAACAAAAAATATATGAAGAAATAAATTATAGTAAAGATAGTATATTTTTATTAAGAGGAGTAACTGGATCAGGTAAAACTGAAATATATATGGATTTAATTGAAGATGTATTAAAAGAAAATAAGGAAGTAATAGTGTTAGTACCAGAAATTTCTATAACTACTCAATTAGTAAGTAGATTTAAAGGAAGATTTCAAGATAAAGTTGCTTTATTTCATAGTGGACTTTCAGCAGGCGAAAGATATGATGAGTGGAGAAAGATAAAAAGGAAAGAAGTAAGTATTGTAGTGGGTGCAAGAAGCGCAATATTTAGTCCTTTTACCAATATAGGTTTAATAATAATGGATGAAGAAAACGATGAATCGTATAAGCAAGAAAATAATCCGAGATATAATACAATTGATGTAGCAATTGAAAGAATTAAGTATAATAATGCTAAGCTTCTTTTAGGAAGTGCAACTCCATCTTTAGAAAGTTATGCAAGAGCTAAAGTTAATAGATATCACTTATTAGAATTAGAAACAAGAGTAAATAATAAAAAATTACCTAAAGTAGAAATTATAGATATGAAAACTGAAATGAAAAAAGGTAATAGTATTATATCAAGTGTATCTAAAAATTATATATTAGATAGATTAAACAAAAAAGAACAAATAATGATTTTAATTAATAGAAGAGGGTATTCTAATTATGTTATTTGTAGTGAATGTGGAGAAGTTATTAAATGTCCTAATTGTGATATATCTTTAACTTATCATAAAAATAATAACAGTTTAAAATGCCATTATTGTAATTTTCAAATAAATATGCCTAATAATTGTAAGAAGTGTAATTCTAAATATTTAAGTTTAAAAGGAAAAGGGACTGAAAAAATAGAAGAAGTGTTACATAGTATTTTTAAAGATATTAGAGTAATTAGAATGGATAGTGATACAACTTCCAAAAAATCTTCTCATGAAAAAATTATTAAAGATTTTAATGATTATAAATATGATGTTTTACTAGGAACGCAAATGATAGCAAAAGGATTAGACTTTGCCAATGTTACTTTAGTAGTAGTTATAGATGCCGATTCTTCTTTATACATATCTGATTATCGAAGTAGTGAAAGAACTTTTTCTCTTCTTACTCAAGTATCAGGAAGAGCTGGTAGGCATGATAAAGAGGGGAACATTGTAATTCAAACATTTAATCCAAATCACTATGCAATAAAACTAGTTGAAAATCATGATTATGTAAATTTTTATAACAATGAAATAACAATTAGAAAGCGTTTATATTATCCACCTTTTTGTTTTATTGTTGCAATTAGAATATTATCTAATGATTTTGAAAAAGGTTCTAGAGAAATAAATAAAATTAATAATATATTGAAATCAAAATTAGATGAAAAAAACAAAATACTTGGACCTACAATTTTTCCTAAGATTAATAATATATATGGTTTTCAAACTATAATAAAATATAAAAATAAAGAACCCATTATGAAAGTATTAGAAGAAATAGATCTTCACTATATAAATTCAGAAGTAAAATTGGAAATTGATTTTAATCCTAATAGATTGTAGAAATATATTTACAATCTTTTTTATGGATTAATATTTTTATACGAGCATAAGTTCGAGTAGGGGGAGGGTTTATGTCTGAAGGTTTTAAAATATTTAAGAGAAGAAGCGGGAAGTTTGGGCAGAATGTATATTGCTGACTTATTAACTAAAATGAAAAGTTCTTTAAATTCTACTCTTGAAGAACCATTAAAAAAATTGGAGAATTTACTTTTAGTCAAATATTCGAAGAGGAAAATGCTATAGAGGAAGAAAACCCTAATATAAGAAAGAAAAAAGTAGACTAATAGTTGATTTTATAATTAACTATGTTATAATATTTGTGGTTAAAAAAACACATGAATATGGATTGGTATGCCTAGTGCTGATTAATCAGTGGTGTATCAAGAAGAAGTGTTCAGAGGAAAAAACGAAAGGAGAGATTTTTTTATGCCAGTAGTTTCAATGAATTATTTACTAGAAGCAGGAGTTCATTTTGGTCATCAAACCAAAAGATGGAATCCTAAAATGAAGGAGTATATTTATACTTCAAGAGAGGATATCTACATAATAGACTTACAAAAAACTTCACAAAAGATAGAAGAAGCCTATTTTGTTTTAAAAGCCATTGCAGAAAATGGTGGAAAAGTATTGTTTGTAGGTACTAAAAAACAAGCACAAGAAGCTGTTAAAGAAGAAGCAGAAAGAACACAAATGTATTATGTTAATGAAAGATGGTTAGGTGGAACATTAACAAATTTTAGGACTATAAGAAAGAGAGTTACTAGATTAGATGAAATTGAAAAAATGGAAACTGATGGTACTTTTGAAGCTTTACCTAAAAAAGAAGTAATTAAAATTAAAAAAGAATATGATAAATTAGATAGATATTTATGTGGTATTAGGGAAATGAAGAAATTGCCTGAAGCACTAATAATAGTTGACCCAAGTAAAGAATTAAGCGCAATTAAAGAAGCAAGAAAATTAAATATACCAGTATTTGGAATAGTAGATACAAATTGTGATCCTGATTTAGTAGATTATGTAATACCTGCTAATGATGATGCTATTAGATCCGTTAAATTAATAATGGGTGTTTTAAATAATGCTGTAGCAGAAGCTTTAGGTGCAGAGATTATTGATTTTGTTTCTGATGAAGAAAAGGTAAGTAAGATTAAAGAAGAAGTAATACAAAAAAATGAAAAAGAAATAAAAATTGAAGTTGAAGAAAATATGATATCTGAGAAACCTTTAGTTAGTAAACATATGATAGTTGAGAAAAAAGAAGAACCTAAAGAAGTTAAAAAATCAAATTTAAAAGATATGACTGTAGTTGAATTGAAGAATTTAGCAAAAGAAAAAGGCGTTGAAGGTTATTCTAAAATGAAGAAAGATGAATTATTAAAGAAGTTAAAATAAGGAGGCATAATGATAACAGCAAATTTAGTTAAAGAATTAAGAGAAAAAACAGGTGCTGGTATGTTAGATTGTAAAAAAGCATTAGAAGCAACCAGTGGTAATATTGAAGAGGCAACTGATTGGTTAAGAGAAAAAGGAATTTCTACTGCTGCAAAAAAAGAAGGAAGAATAGCAGCTGAAGGATTAGTACATATAGTATATAATGATAAAAAAGCATCAATTGTAGAATTGAATTCGGAAACAGATTTTGTAGCAAGTAATGAAGAATTTATTGATTTGGTTAAACGAACAGCAAATTTAGTATTAGATAATGATATTAAAACTGTAGATGAGGCTTTAACTCTAAAAATAGATGATGTTACATTGAATGATTTAATTATTAGTAAGATTGCTAAAATAGGTGAAAAACTTAGTTTTAGAAGGTTTGAAAGTATTGAATTAAATGACAATGAAGTATTTGGAATATATATTCATAATACAAAGAAGATAGCGGTTATCATAGTATTAGAAGGCGCTAACGAAGAAGTTGCAAAAGATATTGCTATGCATGCAGCAGCTATGAGACCAAAACATATAAGAAAAGAAGATGTTTCGGTTGAAGAAATAGAAAAAGAAAGAGAAATTCAAAAACAATTAGCAATTAATGAAGGAAAACCTGCTGATATAGCAGAAAAAATGGTTGAAGGAAGAATTAATAAACATTTTAAAGAAATATGTTTAGAAGGACAAGAATTCATTAAAAATAATGACTTAACAGTTTTAGAATATGTAAAAAATAATAATGGAATAATAAAGAAAATGGTACGTTATGAAGTGGGCGAAGGCATGGAAAAAAGATGCGATAACTTTGCTGAAGAAGTAATGAATCAAATAAAAAGATAAGCATTAGCTTATTTTTTTGTTTACATAAATAAATATTTATACAACTTCTAACGAATTCGAGAAAACTACTCCACTTGAAATTATAAATCATGGTTCTGATATATCTATGGAAACATATAATAAATTAAATACTCTTAAATTTACTTTTATTAAAGAGGGAGACAACTTAATATTTGAATCAGTAGAAAAAATTAACTAAGACAAGAAAAATTCTTGTCTTTTATTTTTCTAATCGTTCTTTTATGGTACAATGTATTTAGGTGAATATATGAAAAACATAATAGAAAAAATATATGAATATAGTTTAGAAGATATGATGGGGAAAAGTTTTGGTAGATATGCTAAGTCTATTATTCAAGATAGGGCTATTCCTGATGTTAGGGATGGTTTGAAACCTGTTCAAAGAAGAATATTATATTCTATGTATAAAGATAAATATACTTATGATAAGCCATATAGAAAATCTGCTAGAGCTGTCGGAGATATTATGGGAAAATATCATCCCCATGGAGATTCATCTATATATGATGCTATGGTTAGAATGAGTCAATATTGGAAGATGAATACTCCATTTATCGATATGCAAGGTAATAATGGTTCTATTGATGGAGATTCTGCTGCTGCTATGCGTTATACTGAAGCAAGATTATCAAAGATAAGTGAAGAGTTATTAAAGGATATTGAAAAGAATACTGTAATAATGGCTTTAAATTATGATGATTCATTGGAAGAACCCACTGTACTTCCAGCAAGATTTCCCAATTTATTGGTAAATGGATCTACCGGAATTAGTGCTGGTTATGCTACTAATATTCCTCCTCATAATTTAGGAGAAGTAATAGATGCTACTATTCATAGAATAGATCAACCAAATTGTAGATTAGATACAATAATGAATATAGTAAAAGGCCCTGATTTTCCAACTGGAGGAATAGTAGAAGGAAAATCGGGATTAGAAGAAGCCTATAAGACTGGTAGAGGGAAAGTAATATTAAAATCTAAAGTATTATTTGAAAAAAATAAAGGAAAAAACTTATTAATAATTACGGAAATACCTTATGAAGTAAATAAATCTATATTAGTTAAACAAATTGATGAAATAAGAGTAGATAAAAAGATAGATGGAATAATAGAAGTTAGAGATGAATCGGATAGAGATGGTTTAAGAATTGTTGTTGAATTAAAGAAAGAAAGTAATGATGAATTAATATTACATTATTTGTATAAAAATACTCAATTACAAGTATCTTATAATTTTAATGTTATTGCAATCGTAAATAGAAGACCAAAGCAATTAGGAATTTTGGACATTTTGGATGCATATATTAATCATCAAAAAGAAACAGTAACATTAAGATCAAAATTCGATTTAGAACACGCTAAAGAAAGATTTCATATAGTTGAAGGTTTTTTAAAAGCAATGAGTATATTAGATGAAGTAATTAGAGTAATTAGGAAAAGTACAAATAAAATAGATGCTCAAGAAAATTTATCTAAGGAATTTGGTTTTTCTCCTATTCAAGCTGAAGCAATTGTAATGTTGCAATTATATAGATTAACTAATACAGATGTTGTAGCACTTGAAGAGGAATTAAAGAATTTAACAATTATTATAAATGGATTAATAGGTATTTTAACTGATGAAACTAAATTATTTGAAGTAATTAAAAATGAATTAAGAAGAATTAAAAGAGAATATGGAAAAGATAGAAAAACAGAAGTAATAGAGGAATATAGTGAAATAAAAATTGATTCCACATTAATGATTCCAAAAGATGATGTAGTTGTAGTAGTAAGTAATGATGGATATGTAAAAAGAGTATCAACAAAATCTTATGGAGCTTCTAAAGAAGAAGAAACAGCCCTTAAAGAAGGAGATTTTGTAACTGGATTATTTGAAATGAATACACAAAATACATTGTTATTATTTACAAATAAAGGAAATTATTTGTATTTACCTGTTCATGAAATACCAGATATTAGATGGAAAGATCTTGGAAAGCATATAAGCAATATTATTCAACTTAAAGAAGGAGAAATAATAGTGGGTAGTATGCCTGTATACGATTTTAATAAAGATTTATTAGTAACTACATTTACTAAAATGGGAATGATAAAAAGAACAAAATTATCTGAATATGAAGTTCAAAGATATTCTAAACCTATATCTAACATGAAAATTAAAACAAATGATGAAGTAATTGGAATATCTTATAATGTAGGAAATGAAATACTTGTTACTACTGATTTGGGTTATTCTTTAAGATTTAATGCTGATGAAGTATCAATAACAGGTATAAGAACAAGTGGAGTTAAAACTATTAATTTAAAAAATGACAAAGTAATAAGTGGTATTGTTCCTTCTTTTGAATATATTACTATTTTAATGGATAAAGGAAACTGTAAGAGAGTAAAAATAGATGAAATAGAAAAGATGTCTAGATCTAGAAGAGGAACATTAATTTTAAAACATGTTAAAAGTAAACCTCAAAAAGTCTTAAAAGTATTAGAAACTTCTTCAAAAGATATGATTGGAATAAAAATAAATAATGAAATTAAACTAATAAAAAATTCAGAAATTCCAATAATGGATTTACAAAGTATTGGATCTACTATATTAAAAAATAATATTAATAATGCTTTTGTAATATGCAATTTAAATAAAGAAGAAAAGAAAGAAGAAATAAAAGAAGTTTCTTTAAAAGAAATAGATGATAAAATATTGACGATTGATACTTTCTTAAAAGAATTAGAATAGGAGGTATAATGAGAGCTATTATTACTGCAGGTGGTACAGGTGGGCATATTTATCCTGCTCTAGCAATATATGAAAAAATAATGGAAAAAGAACCTAAATCTAAAATTTTATATATTGGTACTACTGATAGAATGGAAAAAGATATTGTACCTAAAAGAAA
>JAAYGD010000044.1 GCA_012727915.1 Mycoplasmatota bacterium
AGCTGAAGCAACAAGTTTAACTGAAACAGAATTACCTGCATGGAAAAAAGAAAATAATATTGAAAAAAGTACTGAAACTATAAACGAAATATTAGAATTAAAAGAAGTTACTCAAACAGAGGAAAAGGAAGAATCTAAAGAGGAAGAAACAAAAACTGAAGAACCAACTAAAAAAGGAACTATTAGTTATGATGAATGGGATGATTGGGGAGATGCAGATAGTAGGTATAAAGAAGATTTGCTTGATAAATTTGGTAATCCTGATGTGACGCAAGCAAAAAGTGGAAAAGAAGTATGGGTGTATTATGATTTGGCATATTATTCAAGTGGTAATACTTGTTCAGTAGTATATACTTTTTATTCAACAAACCAAACAGCAACTAGAAGATGTTTAAGTAGAGATAATGTTAAAGTTGTTTTAGAAAATAATTAGTAAATTTAAAAAATAGATTAACAATCTGTTTTTTTTATATATAAAAATACTTGTTTTTAATTTGTATATAATGTAAAATAAAATAAGTCCATGGAGTAGTACTCAAGAGGCTGAAGAGGCGTCCCTGCTAAGGACGTAGTTCGGGGTAACCTGATGCGAGGGTTCAAATCCCTCCTGCTCCGCCATAATAAAATTAACTCTGAAAAGAGTTTTTTTATATAAAGGAGGTATATGAATACACCTAGTATTAATAAAGCTAAAATTAGAAATAAAGAAATAGTAAATAAAATAAATTATGAAATAGATGATAAGTATTTAAATATAGGAAAAAATAAAACATATTATATAAAAACATATGGTTGTCAAATGAATGAAAGAGATTCTGAAAATATATGTGCAATGTTAGAATCTATTGGATATTCTAGAATAGATAAATATGAAGATGCTGATTTTATTATTTTAAATACATGCGCAATAAGAGAAAATGTTCATAATAAAGTATTTGGTATGTTAGGAAGAATTAAACATTTAAAAGAAACAAAAGAAGATGTAATTGTGGGTGTATGTGGGTGTATGTCTCAAGAAGAAATAGTTGTTAATAAAATTAAAGATAAGTACAAATGGATTAATTTTGTATTTGGTACTCATAATCTTCACAAATTACCAGAAATAATATTTAATTCTATTAATAATAATAGACAAGAAATAGATGTATGGAGTAAAGAAGGGGATATAGTAGAAGGAATTCCTATACATAGAGAAAATAAGTATAAAGCATGGGTTAATATTATTTATGGTTGTGATAAATTTTGTACTTATTGTATTGTGCCTTTTACAAGAGGTAAAGAAAGAAGTAGAGATAAAGAAGATATAATTAATGAAGTAAAAGAATTGGTAAAAGAAGGATATAAAGAAGTTACTTTATTAGGTCAAAATGTTAATGCTTATGGTAAGGATAAATATGATAATTATAATATGTCTAATTTGTTAAATGATATAAGTAAAACAAATATTGAAAGAATTAAATTTGTAACTAGTCATCCTTGGGATTTTACTGATGATATGATTTTAGAAATTAAAAATAATAAGAATATACTTCCTTATATTCATTTGCCAGTTCAAAGTGGTTCAAATAAAATATTAAAATTGATGGGAAGAAGATATACTAAAGAAACTTATTTGGAATTGTTTAATAAGTTAAAAGATAATATTCCTAATTGTTCTATTACTACAGATATAATTGTAGGTTTTCCTGGAGAAACAGAAGAAGATTTTAATGAAACGTTAGACTTGGTTAATGAGTGTAAATTTGATTCTGCATATACATTTATATATTCACCAAGATCTGGAACAGCATCATCAAGATTAATAGATGATATTAGTATTGAAGAGAAGGAAAATAGGCTATATAAATTAAATGAAATAGTAAATAAATACGCTAGAGAAAAGATGGATAAAACAGTAGGTAATATTTATAAAGTATTAGTAGAGTCTGAAAGTAATAAAAATGGTATGTTGATGGGTTATACTGAAACTGGTAAATTAGTTAATCTTAAAGGAGATATAAGTTTAATAGGTAAGATTATTGATGTTAAAATAATTGAATCTAGAACATGGAGTCTATATGGGGAACATATTCAATAATGTTCCTTTTTTTTATATATTTTGTTATAATTATATTATGAGGTAAGCATATGTCTAAAAAGAGAGAATATAAAAAGAGAAAATATAAAAAGAAACATAATATTCAATTAGCGGGTATTATTATGTCTTTATTATCTATAATTGGTTTGGGTAGATTAGGAATAGTGGGCAAGTTTATTATGTCTATTGGTGTATTTTTTATGGGCCAATTATGGTTTGTTGGATTAATATTAATGTGTTTAATTGGAATATATATGACATTTGTAAATAAAAAATATGGTCTTACTATTAGAACCATTGGATTATCGATGATTATATTTTCTTTTTTAATTTTGGTTCATAATAATTTCATTGAAGAATTAGGAGTAGATGTATCTCAAACATTTAAAATGGTATTTGATCAAATGATGTCAGCATTAAAAGGCACAAATAATTCTAATGGTGGAGGAATAATAGGTGTTTCTTCATTATGGTTATTTATTAAATTATTTTCAGTTATAGGTACAAAAATAGTATCCGTTGTATTTATTATTATAGGAATAGTATTCTTATTTGATATATCTTTAATAGATTTAATCAAGAAATTTATAGAAAAAGTTAAAACTTCTAAACAAAATAAGAATATTAAAGAAAAAGTTTTATTAGAAGAAGATGATTCAAATAAAAAGATTATTAGTACTTTAGATGAATTAAATGAACCTGATGAAAAAGAAGAAGTTGTAGATAAACCAGCAGAAATTATTGATGATGGTAGTTATATATTACCAAGTATTGATTTACTTAATACACATAAGAAGAACGCAAAGAATAATAATAAAGCAGCTATTGTACAAAATGTTGAAAAATTAGAAAGAGTTTTAAAGGATTTTGATATAGATGCTAAAGTAGTAGAGGTTAATGTTGGGCCTTCTGTAACTCAATATGAAATGGAATTAAAGTCTGGAACTAAATTAAGTAGAGTACTTGGAGTTAATAGAGAAATTTCTTTAGCTTTAGCTGCTAAAGAAGTAAGAATACAAGCTCCTATACCTGGTAAAACTACTATTGGTATAGAAATACCAAATATGGAAAATACCATAGTATCTTTAAAAGAAGTGCTTTCTGATCTTCCAAAAATAGTATCTAATAGTAAATTATGTGTTCCTTTAGGAAAAAATATAATGGGTAGAACTATGTTTATGGAAATAAATAAAACTCCTCACTTATTAGTTGCTGGAGCAACAGGAAGTGGAAAATCATCTTGTATTAATTCAATAATAGTATCTATATTAATGAGAACTAAACCTAGTGAAGTTAAGTTGGTGTTAGTAGATCCTAAAAAAGTAGAGATGGGTATGTATAATGGAGCACCACACTTATTAATGCCGGTAATAACTGACGCTAAGAAAGCTTCGGTTGCATTACAAAGAATGGTTACTGAAATGGATAGAAGATATAATTTATTTAGTGAAACTAATACAAAGAATATTGAAGATTATAATAGATTAATTGATAGCAAAGCAAAACAAGGTGAAAGAATGCCTTATATAGTTGTAATAATTGATGAATTAGCTGATTTAATGTTAATAGCAGCTAAAGAAGTTGAAGATTCAATATTAAGAGTAACACAACTCGCTAGAGCAGCGGGAATTCATTTAATAGTAGCAACTCAAAGACCTTCTACAGACGTTATTACAGGCCTAATTAAAGCCAATTTGCCTTCAAGGTTATCATTCTCTGTTTCATCAAGTATTGATTCTAGAACCATATTGGATATGACTGGAGCAGAAAAACTATTGGGTAGAGGAGATATGTTGTTTTTACCTACAGGAGAATCAGCACCAGTAAGAATTCAAGGTGCATATGTATCTGACGATGAAATACAAAGAGTAGTAGATCATACTGTTAAACAACAAAAGAGTAAATATGATGAAAGATTTTCTTTAGAGAATGAAGATGCTACAAGAATACACGATGATGATGATGAAGAATATGAAGATCCTTTATATGAAGAGATAGTTGAATTTATAGTTAAAACTCAAAAAGCTAGTGCATCATTATTACAAAGAAGATTTAAACTTGGTTATAATAGAGCAGCAAGAATAATTGACTTGTTGGAAGAAAGAGGTATAATAGGACCAGTTCAAAGTGGTTCTAAACCAAGAGAGGTATTAGTTAAGTTAGAAGAAGATAAATAGGAGGGTTTTATGATAGGAAAAGATATACAAGAGACTTATGGAGTAAGGGTATATAAAGATGGGAAACCAATTATTGAATATCCATATTATTCTTTAAAAAAAATATATGAGCACACAATAAAATATGAAAATGAAGAAGATTTAACTAAATCAATTAGTGAATCAATTAAAAAAAAGCATAGTGAGTTATATGAAGAAAATAGTAAATATACAGCGAAAATAGTATATTATCCTAATAAAGAAGAAGCTAAGAATTTAATTAATAATAATCCTAATTATGTTATGACTAATGGAGAAACAAGTGATTTAATGCCGCTTCTATTTTGGAAAGATAAAGATATATTTGAAGAAGATAAAACTAAAAAAAGATATGAAGAATTAGTAAGTAGTGATAGATTTAGAAGAAGAATTTCAAATTTGTTTTGGGAAACTGAAGGATTATCAAAGATAGCAAAAGCTTATAGACATTCTAAATTACAAGAAGATAGTGATTTTTATGGAATGAAATTATATGATGCAGTTTCTAATGGATTTAAATGGTATACTGCTATATATGTTATTATGTCTAGAGAGTTTCCAAAACCAATTAAAGAAGAAAAAAAAGTAAGTAAACCAGTTCAAACTGAAATGGATTATAAAAAAGAAATACCTTGGATAGATTGGTTTTATTTAGATGATGAAGAGAAGGATTATTATAAACAAGGTCCAATGCAAGAAGGGGATTCACTAAGATTATTTGAATATGTTTCAAGAAAAGAAAGGGAGAGCAAAAAAAGATAACCGTAAGGTTATTTTTTAGAAAGGATTGTATGAATTATATAAATGATTTTATTAATTATTTATTAAATGTAAGAAATTATAGTGAAAACACAATAATTAATTATAAAATTGATTTAGATGAATATTATAAATATATTAAATCTAATAATATTGAAATATTAGAAATAAAATATGAAAATATTAATCCTTTTTTAGCGACTCTTTATAATATTAAACATTATTCTAAATCTTCAGTTAGTAGAAAGATAAGTACATTAAGAAGCTTTTATAAATATTTATATGATAATGAATTAATTGATAAAAATCCTTTTCTATTTATTTCTTTACCTAAAAAAGAAAAGAAATTGCCGAGATTTGTTAATTATGAGGATTTAGATTTAATTTTAAATAGTCCTGATTTAAATACAGATATTGGAGTTAGAGACAGATTAATATTAGAATTGTTATATGGAACTGGTATTAGAGTATCAGAATTATGTAATATAAAAATTGATGATATTGATTTAAAAAATAAGACTATTAGAATAATTGGAAAAGGTAACAAAGAAAGAATAGTATTATATGGGGAATATTGTGAAAATATATTAGAAAAATATATAAATATTAATAGAAAAAATTTATTAAAAGATAAGGATCATAGTATTTTAATATTATCAAATAATGGTTCAAATATTAGTGTTAGTACTGTTCAAAAAATATTATCAAATATATTAAAGAAGGTATCAATCAAAAAAAATATTACTCCCCATGTTTTTAGACATACTTTTGCAACTCATTTATTAAATGAAGGTTGTGATATTTTAACTGTAAAAGAATTATTAGGACATTCTTCATTAGATACTACTCAAATATATACTCATGTTTCTAATGAAAAATTAAGACAAGTATATTTGGATACTCATCCAAGAGCTAAAAAATAATTTGTGAAGTAATTAAAATATGATAAAATATAATCATAAGGAGAATAAAAATGAAAAAAATATTTATATTTGTTTAACAATATTCTTATTTGCGGGATGTAGTTTGTTTGATTCAAAGGAAACTACTAAACAAATTAATCAAATGACAGGAACGGAATTCATAGAATATGTGAGTGATTTAAGTGATGAAGAATTAACAAATAAATTTAGTGAAGGAGAAAATAGTGAATTCGCAAAAAGAATAAGTGAACTTAGTGAAGAAGAAGGGAAATTATTTCTTGATGCATTGGCAAATAGAGTAAGCGAAGAAGATAAAGATAATACGAAAAGTAAGACAATGCAATTAGCAGCTTATACTATTAAGACAAAACTATTAACAGAATTAGCTACCGATATTGTAAATGAAACGAATAAATTTAATGAAGGATTAGAAATGCATTGTGTTACTTATGTTGAAATAGAAGATTATATAGATGAATGCAAGTTTACAATTGTAGGAGATAAAGAAGATTTAAATATTAAAGTATCAATTACAGGAAAAGGTGATTATAAAGGATTGTCTGCTACTACGGATGAATAACTACTCTTATGTGTATTTTTTTAAATATTTGATATATAGTCAGTAATTATAAAAGTTAAAGTAATAGGTACATATATCAATACATCACAAACAGGAGTATGGACTAAGCAATAGTAAAATAAGAGTAAAGATATGTTGTTTACTCTTATTTTTTTTGGTATAATCAATAAGTGTGTTTAAGGAGGTAAGATGATTAAATACGTATATGCTTTTGAAGAAGGCAAAAAAGAAATGAGAAATTTATTGGGAGGAAAAGGAGCTAATTTAGCGGAAATGACTAATATTGGTTTACCTGTTCCAAGAGGATTTACTATAAGTACAGAGGCTTGTACTGAATATTATAATAATAATGAATCTATAACTGATGAAATGATTAAAGAAATATTTTTAAAATTAGATGAATTGGAAAATAAAACTGGTAAAAAGATGGGAGATTTAAATAATCCTTTGTTAGTATCGGTTAGAAGTGGTTCTAGAGCAAGTATGCCTGGAATGATGGATACTGTTCTTAATTTAGGATTAAATGATGAAGTGGCTAAAGGATTTGCTGAAGCTACTAATAATCCTAGATTTGCGTATGATTCTTATAGAAGATTTATACAAATGTTTTCTGATGTAGTTAAAGGATATTCTAAAGCATCTTTTGAAAGATATTTTGATAAGATTAAAGAAGAAAAAGGTGTAAGTAATGATTTAGAATTAACAGCAGAAGATATGAAAGAAGTTACAGAAAAATTTAAAGCTAATTATTTAGAATTATCTGGAGAGGAATTTCCTCAAGATCCTAAAGTTCAATTGATAGAAGCTGTAAAGGCTGTATTTCAATCTTGGATGAATGAAAGAGCTATAGTATATAGAAGATTAAATGAAATACCTAGTGATTGGGGAACTGCAGTTAATGTTCAAGAGATGGTATATGGTAATAGAGGAAATAATTGTGGAACAGGAGTAGCATTTACTAGAAATCCTTCAACTGGAGAAAAGAAATTATATGGAGAATATTTAATTAATGCTCAAGGTGAAGATGTTGTAGCGGGAATTAGAACTCCAGAACCAATATCTAAATTAGAGACAGATATGCCAGAAGTATATAATGAATTTGTTAAAATTGCGGATTTATTAGAACATCATTATAAAGATATGCAAGATATGGAATTTACTATTGAAAATGGTAAGTTGTTTATGCTTCAAACTAGAAATGGAAAAAGAACTGCAGCAGCAGCATTAAAGGTTGCGGTTGATTTAGTAAGTGAAGGAATGATTACAAAAGAAGAAGCTTTATTAAAAGTAGAACCAAAACAATTAGATCAATTATTGCATCCTAATTTTGATTTGGAATCGCTTAAGAATGCTAAACCTATTACAACAGGATTAGCTGCATCTCCTGGAGCTGCTAATGGTAAAATATATTTTAGTGCTGAAGATGTAGTAGAAGCAAATGAAAGAGGAGAAAAAGTATTATTAGTAAGATTAGAAACTTCTCCTGAAGATATTGAAGGAATGAATTCTGCTGAAGGTATATTAACATTAAGAGGGGGAATGACTTCTCATGCTGCTGTAGTAGCAAGAGGAATGGGTAAATGTTGTGTATCTGGATGTGGAGAATTAACTATAGATGAACACAATAAAACTTTAAGTACAAAAGATGGTAGAGTATTTAAAGAAGGCGACTTAATGAGTTTAGATGGTTCTACAGGAAACGTTTATGGAGAAGCAATAAAGACTACTGAACCTGAAATAAGTGGAGATTTTAAAACATTTATGTCATGGGCAGATGAAGTTAGAACTATGAAAGTTAGAACTAATGCTGATACTCCAAAAGACGCTAAACAAGCATTAAGTTTTGGAGCTGAAGGTATTGGATTATGTAGAACTGAACACATGTTCTTCCAAGCAGATAGAATATTTGCAGTAAGACAAATGATTTTAGCGGAAACAGTAGAAGCTAGAGAAACTGCTTTAGCTAAATTATTACCAATGCAAAGAGGAGATTTTGAAGAAATATTTAAAGTAATGAAAGATTTACCTGTTACTATTCGTTTCTTAGATCCACCTTTACATGAATTCTTACCTAATACTGAAGAAGAAATTGATCATTTAGCAACCGAGTTAGGATTAGAAGTATCTAAAGTTAAAGAAAGAATATCTTTATTACATGAATTAAATCCAATGATGGGACATCGTGGATGTAGATTATCAGTAACATATCCTGAGATTGCAAGAATGCAAACAAGAGCTGTTATTGAAGCTGCTATAAATGTATCAAAAGAAGGATCAAATGTAGTTCCTGAAATAATGATTCCTTTAGTAGGAGAAGTAAAAGAATTAAAATATGTAAAAGATATAGTAATTGAAGTTGCTGATAGTATTATTAAAGAATCAGGTTTAGATTTACATTATAAGATAGGAACAATGATAGAAATACCTAGAGCTGCTCTTACTGCTGATAAAATAGCGGAAGAAGCTGAATTCTTCTCATTTGGAACAAATGATTTAACTCAAATGACATTTGGATTCTCAAGAGATGATGCTGGTAAATTCTTAGGTGATTATTATAAGAAAAACATTTTAGAATCAGATCCATTTGCGAGATTAGATCAAAATGGAGTAGGTGAATTAGTTAAAATGTCAGTAGAAAAAGGTAGAAAAACAAGACCTGATATTAAATTAGGAATATGTGGAGAACATGGTGGAGAACCAAGTTCAGTAGAATTCTTTAATAGTATAGGATTAACATATGTATCTTGTTCACCTTATAGAGTGCCAATTGCAAGATTAGCAGCTGCTCAAGCTGCAATTAATGCAAAGAAAAACTAATTAATAAATTAAAACTAAGATAGAAATATCTTAGTTTTTTATGGTAAAATTATTATGTAAGAGAAAGACAAATAGTAATTTGTTAATATGTTAAAAAGCATTGCTTGTAGCAACGGGTATTTTTATAATAAACTGAATTTGATGAAAGGAGAAAGTATATTATGTTAAAAGATAATTTAAAAACATTAAGAAAAAATAAAGGACTTTCACAAGAAGAATTAAGCATCAAATTACATGTTGTTAGACAAACTGTTTCAAAATGGGAATCAGGTTTATCTGTACCAGATGCTGAAATGCTAATGACAATCTCTGAAATATTTGAAACACCTGTTAGTGAAATCTTAGGAGAGAGTATTGCAGAAAAAGAAAAAAATGACTTGAAAGTAATATCAGAAAAGTTAGAAGTTATTAATGAACAATTAGCAATGAAACAAAAACAAAAAAGAAAAATGTTAGTTAATACATTAATAATTGCTGATGTATGTTTAATAGTGTTATTTATCTTATTAGCGATATTAGGAAGTCCATATCAATCGTGGGATTATAGTAATCCAGAGTGGTCAGTAATTGGAACTTTATGGCATTCATTTGAATGGGTATATTTCAAAGTAGCTCCACTTATGATTGTTGTTATAACAGCAATACTTGGAGTAATATTTGTTAAAAGAAATAAATAATTAAAAATTACAATTTATTGATTAGTAATAGCCAAAATATAGTTTTAATATAGTTTTGCTACCCTGGGCTGATTGCAGCTCAAGCTGTATTAAAACAAAAATAATTAAAAGTTCTACATAGGTAGAACTTTTTTTGATATAATTAATATGGTGGCAATATGATAAAAGTAGAAAAATTTACTAAAAAATATGGTGATTTTATTGCTGTAGATAATATTAGTTTTGAAATTAAAGAAAATGAAATAGTAGGTTTTGTTGGTCAAAATGGTGCTGGTAAATCTACAACAATTAGATGTATGATGAATATGTTATTTCCAACATTAGGTAAGATAACAATAAATGGATTGGATTCTGTTATAGATACTAAAAAAATCAAAGAAATAACTAGTTATATGCCTAGTGATACAATATTCTATGAAAATATTAAAGTAGATGATTTATTTAAATTTTGTTTAAAGTTTTCTAAAAAAGAATACAGTGAAGTAGAAAAGTTAGCTAAATACTTTGAACTTGATTTAAATAAAAGAATTCATGAATTAAGTACAGGTAATAAAAAGAAAGTATCTATTGTTGAAGCATTACTTAAAGATAATGAAGTTATTATATTAGATGAACCAACTAGTGGTTTGGATCCTTTAATGCAAAAGAAGTTTTTTGATTTAATATTAAAAGAAAAAGCAAAAGGAGTAACAATATTTTTATCTAGTCATAATTTAAGAGAGATAGAAAAATATTGTGATAGAGTAATAATAATTAAATCTGGTAAAATAGTTGAAACGATTGATTTAAAGAAAAAACAACAAATAAAATATATTGTTAGCTATGTAGATAAAAAAGATAATAAAACTATATATGAATATGATGGTAAAATAAATGATTTAATTAAAGATTTGTCTTTGTTAGAAATAAAAGATTTAGAAATTAGAAAAAAGACAATTGAAGAAGAATTCATATCTTATTATGAAAGTAGTGATGAAAATGAATAAAAGAAATATTTTTAACTTAGTTAAATTTAATCTAAAAATAAATAAAAGTAATGTTTTAGGATGGTTTATATCAATATTTTCAATTATGCTTATTTATATGATACTTTTTCCAACTATAAAAGATATTGGAATGGCTAAAATGGAATTAATACCTGAAGAAATGTTAAAGTTTTTTAATTTAAATAGTTTAAATGATATGAATAATTATGTTAGTTATTTTGGAATGATATTTAATATAGTTTTAATAGCAATATCAATATTTGCGGCTACTTTTAGTGCAAAGCTTATTTGTAAAGAAGAAAATACTAAATCAATTGAATTTCTTAATGCTCTTCATATAAGCAGAAATGAAATATATATATCAAAATTAATAACAGCATTTATATCTATAACACTTGTTTTATTAGGTGCTATATCTGCTACAATATTTAGTGGATTTATAGTAGGAGGAAAAACATTTATATTAAATGATGTATTGATTATTATAAAAGTAACTAGTTTTACTGCCTATATGTTTATGGCTTTATCATTTTTAATATCAGGAATAACATCTAAAATAAATGTATCTTCTATATCTTCAATAATAGTATTATTTTGCTATATGATTGGTTTTTTAGGTACGTTAATTGAAAAGAAATGGTTAACATACTTTAGCCCTTTTGAAATTTTAAAACCTAACAATGCATTAGCTATGTCAAACAGCACAATCCTAATATTATCTATTTACTTTGTTTTAACTTTTGTATTCATATTTGTGGGATTAAAATTTTATAAAAAAAGAGATTTTTATATTTAAAAGTTCTATTCAGGTAGAACTATTTTTGATATAATTATAATTACATATATGGGAGGTTTTGTGGGAAGAGGAATTATGAAGCCCTTTACTGTACATTTTGGTACAATGGGAAGTGCTAAAACAGCATTATTATTGATGAAAAACTATAATTATGCAGTTGATAAAGGAAAAGAAGTATTATTATTAAAGCCCAGTCTTGATAATAGATCTAAAAAAGGATTTATTGAATCAAGAGTTGGAATTGAATCAAAAGCTTTAGAAATTGATAAAAAAACAAATATAATAGAATTAATAGAATCTCTTGAAAATAAACCGGAATTTATAATGGTTGATGAAATTCAATTTTTTTCTTCTAAACAAATAATACAATTAAAAGATTTAACTATACTAGATGAGAATCCAATAACTGTTGATGTATATGGATTAAAAAATAATTTTAAAGGTAATTTGTTTGGAGAAGAAGATGGTTCTATGGCAACAGCCTTTTCGCTTGCAACTCATCTGGATCCTGTAAATTGTTTATGCGCATGTGGTAATGATGCCCACAATGTAGCAAGATTTAATCCTGAAACATGGGAAATTCAAAAGATAGGCGAGGAGATAAAGGTGGGAGGAAACGAAAGCTATGTTTCTTTGTGTTATAGGTGTTTTAAAGAAGATTATATACCTAGATCAACTCGAATAGCATTAATAAAAGATGCTATATCTAAAAATATTAATCCAATAAAAAAAGAAGAATTAGAAAAACAATATTCAATTGAAAATGAATTGTATTTAGAAGAAGAAATTGATTATTTAAGGAATCAAATAGAAAAGAACGAAGCAAAAATATTGGAACTTAGAGCAAAAAGTAATAATCATAAATAATTGTTATATATAACAAATTAGGTATATTAATAATTATAAAAAAAGTGAAAAACAATTATAAAAAATTGTTTTTTATTTTAATTGTAATCAATAATTAATTTTTCTTCTTTTTCTTTTATTTAATAAAAAGGATATTATCTTTTAGAAAGGAGAAATTATGTTAAATCAAATTGTTATTGTAGGTAGATTGGTTAGAGATCCAGAACTAAGAGAGACAGAAAATGGTAAAAAAATTACTAATGTTACTCTCGCAGTTCCTAGGAGTTATAAGAATTCTAAAGGGGAGTATGAAACTGATTTTATTGATTGTGTATTATGGACAGGTATAGCGGAAAACACAGTAGAATATTGTAAAAAAGGAGATTTGTTAGGAATTAAAGGAAGAGTTCAAACAAGAATTTATGAAACAGAAGATGAAAAAAGAAGACATGTAACAGAAGTAGTAGCGGAAAAAGTAACATTTTTAAGTAGTAAAAAAGAAGAAAAGGATGCATAGTCCTTTTTCTTTAGATTATTACAATGAAATAAAAATAGAATTAGTTAATAATGAAGTTTTTAAAAAAGTAAAAGATTATAGTAAAAACAAAAGTGATTTAAATGCATATTATAATGTGGGCAAATTACTATCTGAAGCAAACAATCAATATGGAGATGGAGTAATAAAGGAGTATTCTAAAAGACTTACAAAGGAATTGGGAAAAGGATATAATACAACTTCTTTAAAAAGAATGAGACAGTTTTATCAAATTGTTGAAAAAGGTGCCACATTGTGGCACCAATTGTCATGGAGCCATTATAGAATTCTTCTGGTTTTTGACGATGTAAACATTATAAATTATTATTCAACTATTACAAAAATACAAAATTTAAGTGTAAGAAAACTAGAAGAAAAAATAAAGAATAATGAATATGAAAGATTAGATAACACTACAAAAGAAAAATTGATCAGCAAAACAGAAAATAGTATAGAAGATTTCATTAAAAATCTAATTTTAATAAAGAATAGTTATAGTTACAAAGAAGTATCTGAAAAATTATTAAAACAGCTAATTCTAGAGAACCTAGATAACTTTTTAAAAGAACTTGGAGATGGATTTACCTATATAAAAAACGAATATAAAATAAAATTGGGGGATAGATATAACTATATTGATTTATTATTATACAACATAAAATATAATTGCTATGTAGTTGTGGAATTAAAAATTACTGAATTAAAAGCAGAACATATAGGCCAGATAAGTAAATATATGAACTACATTGATAAGAATATAAAAAGAATAGATCATGATAAAACTATAGGAATAATAATAGTAAAGAAAAACAATCAGTTTGTAATGGAGTATTGTAGTGACAATAGGATATTTAGAGTAACATATATTTTGAATTAAAAATACATATTATAATATTTACAAAGTATGGATGGTAAATTATGCCCAAACCAATTAACGGAAATAAAGGAAGAGTACAAAACAAGAATTTATGAAACTGAAGATAAAAAAAGAAGATACGTAATAGAAGTAGTAGCCCAAAAATTTAAATTCTTATCAAGTAAAAAAGAATAATATAGAATAATCGGTTTTTTTGATATAATTAACTTGGTGATAGCTATGAGCTTTGATTTAAGAGATTGTACTTATTATGATTTGGATTTTATCTTAAGTTTAAAGGAATCGGGGATGAAATGGTATATTGAAAAAATATATGGATGGGATATTGATATACAAAGAGAAAAGACAAGAAAAGAATTAGACAAACATATTGATGATATAAAAATTATACAAGTAAATAATGAAGATATTGGAGTTACTACTTTTTATAAAGAAGATAATGCTTATGTTGTTGGTCTAATAATTATTCATCCTAAATATCAATGTAGAGGTATTGCCTCAACTATTATTAGCAATTATATAAATATTGCGAAAGCAGAAAAATGTAACATTATAATTAAATGTTATAAAGATAATCCGGCAAAAGATTTATATAAACGTTTAGGATTTAGAGTAGTTAGTGAAGATAATAGCCATATTCATATGATAATATAATAAGTTGTATTTAAGTAATAAAAAAAGATTTTTATGAAATAATTAAATATAAATGCTAATATATAATTAATTTTAAAGGAGTGATTTATTATGAAAAAAGGAGAAGATATATTATTAAAAGAATTGGAGGTAAATTTATGATAAATGTTAAAGAAAATATTAATAATGTAAAGGAATTTAATTATTTATATGATTCTGTTGGATGGGGACATTATGATGAAAAAATATCAAAAAAAGCAATGGAAAATACATTGTATTCTGTATCAATATATGATGATAACAATATAATTGGTTATGGAAGAATAATTGGAGATGCAATTTGTTTTTTATATATTCATGATGTAATGGTAATTCCAAAATATCAATCAAAAAAGATTGGAACAATTATAATGAATAAATTATTAGAGCAAATTGAAGAAATAAGAAAAGAGAACCCTAATTTGAAAGTTTATTTAGGAGCATCAAAAAATAGAGAAGGATTCTATGAAAAATTTGGATTCGTAAATAGAACAGACGCTAATTTAGGGCATGGAATGATTTTAAAAAACAAATAATAATTTGTAAAAACTTTCTATTAATAAATTTTTATATGGATTTGATATACTTTAGTAAGTATTATATTATCATAGGAGATTAAAAAGAACAAAGAAATCAGTAAATATAGTGATGATGAAGAAACAAGATATTTAGAAGAAAAGAAATTTGAATATTTAAAAAGAATTGTATTATAAAAAATGATGAAATGATTAAACGATTGGAAAGAAAGTATCCAATAAAAGCATTATAATTTAAGGAGATTTTATGATAGGTTATAAAGGATTTAAAAAAGGTTTGATTAATAATTATGATAAACAATTTGAAGTTGGAAAAACTTATAGTGTAGAAGGTGAAATAGCATTTGGATTAACAGGTAATGGTTATCATTTTTCTCAGAATATTTACGATGTATTTAAGTATATTTATCCTAAAGGAGAAATAGAGGTAGCTTTAGTAAGTACTAATGATAAAGGTAAAGATTTAATAAATAGTGAAGATGATTATTATGGTTATTATGATTTATATTGTTGTAGAAATTTAAAAATAGAAAGAATTATTTCAAGAGAAGAAGTTATTGATTTAATATTGAAATCTCCTAAAGAAGGGATAATAAAATTTATATCAAGTGAAGATATGTCAATAGAAGAATGTAAAAAGTTTTTATCTTTTGATAGTGATATAATTAAAGCAATTAAATATTTTCAATTAGGAGATAAAGATGTTTATGAAAGAGAATATAAAAAAAGATATAAACAAGGGAATTATATGAATAGTGTAGCTGAAGGATTATTTAAAGATGGAAAACTATTAGCAAGAGCAATGGATGCTGGTAAATTAAGAAAAGGTAATGATGAATATTATTATGATTTTTCTATTTGGGCTGAAGAATATGAGCTTGCTAAAGGAGAAGGTTTATATAGTCTATCTACTACTTTGTTATTAGAAGATGAAAGAATACCTACCTATAAGAATATGGGATTTTTAATAGATAGTGATATTGTAGATATAAAACATGTATGTGAAAATGATTGTGCAAGCTCAGGAAATGATAAAGATGGTGATTTTAATGCTTTAGCACCAAATCTTTATTCATTAAATAATTTGGAAAATGTTGTTAGATCTAAACATGAGGGAATAATGAATGAAGTTAATATTAATATGAAAGATAATGGATATGTAGGATTATTTGTTAATAAATGTATATCTAAAATACCATTAGGTCAAATTATTTTAGCGCAAAAATATTTTGAATTACAATCAGGAAAAGAATTACCTATATATGTTTATGATACTATGAATGGTAAATTAGATAGTTTAGATATGACATTAGAAGAAAAGAAATCTTATATAAGAGATTTAGTGGATCAAGGATTAATTCGTTCTTCTAAGGTATCTTTTTATACAAAAGATGGAGAATATATAGAAGAAGATTATTTATCTAGTCATATTCTTAAATAGTTGTATAATTATTATAAGGAGGTCTAATGTTAAAAAATAGTTTAAAGGGTATTGGAGTGTTTTTATTATTAGTAGCGTTTATGTTTTACTTTTATAGTTATAAGGAATATGGGGGATGTGTAAAAAATAGTGAGTATGTTTATGATTGTAGTGTTGAAAATAGAGTAATATTTGTTACAAGAAATCTTAGTAATAGTATACTTCTATTTGTAGGTGGTTCTTTCTTATTTACAATAGGTTTCTTTTTAGATAATAAGAAGTCATTATTTAATTTTAAAAAGTAACCTTTTTTGACAAATTATTATTTTTGTGTATAATAATATCCTCGTAAAGGGGGATATATGAAAAAGAAGAAAAATAAAAGATTATTAATATCTTCTTTAGTGATACTAGGAATTGCAGCAGGTATTTATTATGAAGATAGGAGTTTTGATCATACTAAAGATTATTGCTTATTGTCTGATGTATTTGGTCTACAACATCAAGTAGACGCTATTAATAGAGATTCAGAATCAATGAGTCATAAATTAAAAGCAATATTAATAAAAGAATATAATGAAGTAATTCCTAATGGATATACAAACGATACTATTCATCATGAAGGAGAATACATATTATTATATAAAAGTGATGATACTTATTTTAAAAGTGAAGAAGAACTTATGAAATTTGATGTAGCATATAAAGATTTTGAACCAGTTAAAATATTAGATTATACAAAGAAATAACATTTAATATGTTATTTTTTTTCTATTAAGAATTTTTTTATTAAATTAATGTCTTCATTTTCTATTATTATTTTATACATTATATCAATAATTGGAATATTTACTTTCTTATTGTTAAGTAATTTATAAATGGATTTCAATGTATATAATCCTTCAATGGTTGTATTACTTATATATTTATTAATAATATTTTTTGATTTTTTACCTCCAATCATTTTACCAAAAGTATAATTTCTACTTTTATTACTAGTACATGTTAAAACCAAATCTCCAATACCAGCATAAGATAATATGGTTTTTTTATTACCACCTAAAGCATCTATTAATTCCTTTATATCGTGTAATGATTCTGTTATTAACATAGCTTTTGAAGATTCTGGTAGTTTCATTCCTTCAATTATTCCACAAGCAATTGCAATTATATTTTTAATAGAACCACATATTTCTACACCAATAATATCATCACATGTTCTAAGTTTTAAATATTTGTTTTCTAAGGCGTTTTTAATCATATTTAGTGTGTTTTCATCTTTGCTTGCTAGTGTTAATCCAATTGGTACAAAACTTGCAATATCAACCGCAAAAGAAGGCCCAGACATAACTGCTATTTTACTAGTATTAATATTTTTTCTAACAACTTCATCAACAAACAAACAAGTATCTTGTTCTATACCTTTTGATCCAATACAAATATATTGATCTTTATAATAATTTTTTAATTCTTTTGAAATATCATCTACATATCCAGCAGGTACCATTATAAAAATAATATCACTATTATTAATACAATATTCCATATTAGTTGTATATTCAATTGAATCGGGTAATTTTATATTTGGTAATAAATTTGGATTACCATTATTATTATTTAAAATATTTAATTCTTCTTCAAACTTAGTATACATCTTTATATTATTATTATTTTCATTTAACATTAATGCTATAGATAAACCATATGCTCCAGTACCTAATATAGCTATATTCATAATATCACCTATTTCTATTATAATTTTACATTAAATAATATACTAAAACAAGTTATATTTTATATATAAATATGATATAATTTTTGAAGTGAGGTGGATATCTTGAAAAAAATAATTACATACGGAACTTTCGATTTATTTCATGTTGGACATGTTAATATATTAAAAAGAGCTAAAGAATTAGGGGATTATTTAGTGGTGGGTTTATCTACTGATGAATTTAATTCTTTAAAAGGAAAGCAATCTTATTATCCTTATAGTGAAAGGAAATTAATTCTTGAGGCTATTAAATATGTAGATGAAGTTATTCCTGAAGAAAATTGGGAACAAAAAGTAGACGATATAAAAAAACATAATATTGATGTTTTAGTAATGGGTGATGATTGGGAAGGTAGCGATAGATTTAACTATTTAAAAGAATATGTTGAGTTAATTTTTCTTCCTATAACTGAAAATATTTCCACTTCAAAAATTAAATATGAATTACAAAATGATAAAAACAAAAAATAAGAGGATTTATTATGGTTATAGCAATAAAATTATTCAAGTTTCATTTAAAAATTATTTATTTTTTTATGAAACTTAGAAAAACTGATCCTAAAAAAGTATTACTTATTAGTAGAGAAAGTAAT
>JAAYGD010000045.1 GCA_012727915.1 Mycoplasmatota bacterium
GGTTGCAGGTTCAAATCCTGTTTTCCCGACCAGAGAAGAACAA
This sequence comes from Mycoplasmatota bacterium, assembly GCA_012727915.1. Taxonomy (GTDB): domain Bacteria; phylum Bacillota_I; class Bacilli_A; order RF39; family UBA660; genus JAAYGD01. The sequence continues at coordinate 44 of JAAYGD010000045.1, forward strand.
ACCCTTATTTTATAAGGGTTTTTTGATGCCTTAAAAAAACACCCCTTAATTACCCCTTAAAAACTTTTGCAATAAACAATAATATAGAGGTATTGAAAAACAAAATAATAAAAAAATGTATCATTGACAGAACAGAATTAATAGTATAAACTATCGATATATATGATAAGCGTTACTTTTATGAAATAGGGTAAGATTCTGAGGGAAAAGAATTTTCATACATATTTATATAAAGGAGGTGAAGTTATGAAAACTTTTAAAAAAATGATATTAATTTTAATAGTATCTTTTATGTTCGCGGGATTTGGCGCTAAGGCTTTGGAATGGACAAAATCTTATTTAGATATTAGAATTCCTGCATTTAGAGGAATCTGGAAAGATGGAGATTATACAAAAATTAACACTGGTTTCCAATATTTATATGTTTTAGATGCTAAAAATTTATCAATGACAGAAAGCAGATCGATAGAAGCAAGGACCAGCCACAAAATAGCTCCTATTGGCGCCACGGCATGGAAAAAAGCAATTATTGAGGGTACGATAAACTGGGGTACAAACAATTCAAGCCCAGGACTCTATGAATTACAAATTAGGACTGTAGACAACCATATCACTGCTACAAGGGTTTGGGGTTCATGGTCTTGGTAATCTGATTTTAAATTCCCTCTTCTTACCTATAATGGAGATTTGAAATGAAATTAATTAAAAAAAATAAAATTTTAATAATTATAATATTAATTTTTGGCCTATTTGGTTTTTTTGCTATATTTGAATATGTTAATTGGTGGAATCAGTATGAAGCCACTGTTGAGTATAAAAAAAATGAATGCTTGACTACAAAAGATAAAGAGTACTTAAAGTATTGTGAAATGATAAAAACATCTCCTGAACTTAAGCAACAAGATACTGTAAATTTGTATTTTGATCTGTTAGCAACAAATTCTATGAGATTTTTTCAAATAGTGTCGCCTTTATTAGTTGCAATAGCCGCGGTATACTCATTTCATAACAAATTGAAAAGCGGTTTTGTTAAAAATATACTGTCAAGAAAGAGTTATAAATCTTTCATGATCAAGAATATAATAAGATCTTGGAGATACGCAATTATTATACCAATTTTTCTTCTTATTCTTTTTGGATTATCCTTTTTAATATCTGGACACTTTAATTTTTATGATACACTAAAAAATTGGGATAAAACACCGTATGTTAGTTTAAAACATTTGCAAAACACAGGCTTATTTATTTTCGTTTATATATCAAATTTTATTTTACACAGTATATTTTCTATAAATCTATTTTATATTGTAACAAAAAAATCTAAAAATTTTGCGTTAACTATAATTGGTTTTTTAATTAGTTATATTGGAATATATATAGTACAAGAAGTGTTTATTGGAATTTATTTGTTAGGTAAATTATTAAAAATAAAACAAGGTACAGCATATTTAAATTTTTCTTCAATTTGGAATTATACCTATGTTGATAATTTATTAATAAGTTTAGGAGTTACTTTATTATTAGTCGCTATATCTATATTTGTACTTATAGCAACTTATAAAAACAAAGAAGAGGTGCTTTTAAAAAATGAAATATAAAATTTTAGTTTACATGAATACTATACAATCTTTAATAAAAACTTCTAAATTTAAAACGATATTTTTAATAATTATATTGTTTAACTTATATGCAGTTATTACCCTTCCCCAAGACCTTTCATATATTGATAATTTAATTTTAATTTTTACCGATACTTATTATGTTCTTTTTTTAATTCTAACACTATTTTTCAATACTATTTATATTTCAGAGATGTTCGAGAAAAACAGTATGTATATTATGAGGTTTAAAAATAAGAAAGAGTATTTGAAAAATCTATTATCGATCATAGTGATAGGAAATTTTATATTATTCATAATAAATTGTATAGTTCTTTTAATTCCATTAAACTTGCTCGTAGGAATAGATTTTAAAATTTTAAAATTTATGGACTATAATATTACTAATACTATTTATTTTATGTTTTATATTACTAGATTTTTCATACTGATGTCAATGTGGATGATAATTAGCATTTTAATAGTTAAAATTGCGAGTTATAAAACATCTTTGTTATTAAACTTGATTTTATGTGCCGCACAAATATTTTCATCATATAATTTATCTATAATAAAAAACATATCAAGCATTAAACTTGGAATTTACGATTATTTTAGAGTATACAACTACGAGTCTTTTAATGTCGAATTATTATTTTCTGGTATTTATCTTTTTTTTATTTCTCTTTGTGTTTATATTTTATTCCAATTTTCTAAAAACAAAATAAGGAGTATTGAAATATGAATAAATTAATAATAAAGAAAGATTTTAATGATGTTTTATCAAATAAGAAAACAATACTTTCTATTATTTTTGTTTTGATTATGGTTGTTTATATAAATTCTTTATATATGTTAGACAAAAAAGCGTTTTATGTAAGCGTTATGGGGATTAATAACAGCATCAGAAATTTTGAGTGGCTTGATTTATTAGTATTTCTATTTTATGTATTCATATATACTTATTTGTCATTATTCTTATTCACAAAAGATTTAAAAAATAGTTTGTCTAATATATTCTTAAGAATACATCCGAAAAATTATATACTATATAAGATGTTTAGTATATTTTTCATTACTTTGCTTGCATTAATACTCCAAAATATTTTTATTATTATTTTGGAGTATGTCTTTACAAAAGGATTATATTTGAATTTTGATTATTTTTTTAAAAATTTATTGTTTATATATTTATTTCAAAGTACTTTTATATTCATATACATAATTTCGTCAAGGTATAAAATGCTTACTATGTTTTGGGTTTTGATGCTGTTGATAGCAGCGTTCATGTTTGATACTATAGTTATAAATTATAATTTAGTATATTTGATATTGCTTATAGTGTTTATTAATACTATAATATTAATAGGTTTTTCTAAATTGTTTAAAGATGTTTTTGAAAAAAAGAAGGAGATGATATTATGAATTTAGAAATAAAAAATCTTTCTAAAAAATTTAAAAATACATTCGTATTGGAAAACATAAATATGAATTTCGAAAGTGGCAAAATATATGGACTAGTCGGGAGAAATGGTTCGGGTAAAAGCGTTTTGTTAAAAATAATTTGTTCTTTTTACAATCCAAGCAGTGGAGAAGTATTGTTTGATAAAGTAAACATAAATTTGATGAATGGATTTCCGCCCGATACTAGAGCCTTAATTGAAAAACCAAACTTTATCTCTGATATGACCGGATATGAAAACCTAGAGTTGTTGGCGTCAATTCAGAAAAAAATTGGAAGTATAGAAATACTGGATGCATTAAAAAAAGTGAATTTACATGAAGAAAAAGACAAGAAATTTAGAGAGTATTCTCTAGGAATGAAACAAAAACTAGGAATAGCTCAAGTTATTATGGAAGATCCTAAACTGATGATTCTAGATGAACCTTTTAATGGGATTGAAGAAGAAACCGCAAAAGAATTAAGATCTATATTAAAGGAAGAGGCTAGAAAAGGCAAATTAATTATATTGGCTTCACACATAAAGGAAGATATTCAAGAACTTTGTGATGAAATTTATAGATTAGAATTAGGCAAAATAATAGAACATAATATAAAATAATAAAATCACACTCTTTATTCTAAATATTAAATTACTTCATTCTTTTTGTAAAGTTTGAATGAATAAATATGATAAAAATAGATTAGATATTTATGAAAAGGAGATTAAAATATGAGCAAACCAGAGATACCAAACTTAAGAACATGGCCACGTAATTTAAGTAAAAGTCAATATGGAGGATTATCTACCTCTCAATATGGAGGACTATCTACTTCTCAATATGGAGGACTATCTACTTCTCAATACGGTGGGTTATCTACATCACCAGGAGGAGGAATGTCTACTTCTTCTTCAAACAGCTATAAAAGTAATATTCTCCCTTGGCCTTACTTCGTTAGAGAACTGGAGAAGAGAGGATATGATTGGGCATCAGTAATGATTAGGCAGTATTTACCTGAATTTTTATGGCCCGAAAATTTCTTTAATCAGTAAATAATAAACTATATTCAAACAATGTAGAAGCTTCGGTACTTCCGTGCAATTTCATCAACTTAGTAAACCTATAAAACTTTCAAAGATAATTTAAAGTTTTGTTACTTTTTCGTAATATACATCTCTTATACCATTAATCATATCAACAGCTTTATCCTCATCATTAGGCATCATATGAGAATAAGTATTAAGAGTCATATTGATATCAGAATGACCTAATCTTTGGCTAATAACTGTAATAGGAATACCTTTTGAAAGTAGTAGAGATGCATGACTATGTCTAAAGTCATGTATCCTTATTTTTTTAACATTTGCTATTTTACAATACTGTTCTTTCTTTCTACCGATTGTAGACGGCGCTATAGGTTCTATACCTCCAAATATAAACCAATCTGTATTAAATCCTTCAAAGGTTTGGAAGTAATCTAATAAATCTAATAATGTTTGATTTAGAGTGTCATCTATTTTAATTATTCTAATTGATTTTCTAGTCTTTGGATCAGTTATGCAATATTGACCATTGATTTGTTCTTTAGAAATAGTTTTATTAACATCTAACTTATAATTGTAGAAATCTTTCCAAGTAAGTGCTAAAGCTTCTCCTTGTCTTAATCCCGTATAATATAATGTTTCAAAGAACGTTCTATATATTTGATTATCAACCACCGATATAAATTTTAAATATTCTTCTAATGTCCAGAAATCAACCTTTTTAGTTAATTCTCTTTTCCTTGTGAAGTTACCTGTTTTACTAGCTATGTTTTCACTTAAGTTATAAAATTTTATTCCATAATTTAGTATTGATACCATTGCTCCATGTAGATTACTATTATATTTAAATTTAAACCCTTTATCTTCTAGTTCTCTTTGCCAAGAAGTATAAAGTCTTGTAGTTATTTTATCTATTCGATATTCACCAAAGTAGGGGAGAATATAATTTGTAAATCTACTAGCCACAGACCTATATGACTGTGGCTTTAATTTTATATAGATGTGATCATTATAACTCTCCCATAGTTCTTTAAATGTTATATATTCTATGTTTTCTTTATTTGAAGTAATAAATTCAACTTCAGCATTTAGTGCTTCTTTTTTAGTTTTAAACCCGCTTTTTTCAAATTGCTTTTTATTACCAAATGAATCTTCTGAATAAACTCTAAACTTCCAAAGTTTACTTTTCTTATCCTGATATGTCGGCATCTGTATTCCTCTTATATTTTAAATTTATTTCATTGTTAGCCATCTCGATAATATAATCTAAATCTAAATCTAAGTATTCAATTACTTTTCTTGTTGGTACTATTATTGTTTTACTAATTGGCAACCTTTTTCCACTTTCTTTAACCTCATTTTCAATTGTGTTTCTAATGGCAATAGCGCTATCTCTACCACAGTTAGCAATTAATTGTATTTCTTTAATTCCTACCCATGGTTTAGATAAAATTTTGAATAATTCTGTATAAGACAAACCATCACTCCCTCCCTGGTGACTATATCACCAATTAAGGGTATAATAACATCGCTTGGAGAGTTTGTCAACACTTTCAAACAACTTTGTTGTAAAAATCACCAAAAAGTATTGTAATGTTAAAATTTATGTGTTATCATTTCCTTAATGAGGTGATTTATGAAAGGTTCTAAAAATGCTTTAGCAGAAGTTATTACCAATGCTAGAAGTAAAAAAGGGATATCTATGAGAGAACTAGCAAGACTATCGGGAATGGATCATGCAGAGATATCAAGAATAGAAAAAGGAACAAGATTAAAGCCTAATATTCTGTTTTTAAGGAGACTAGCGGAGAACTTAGATTTGAGCCTAGTAGACCTATTAAAGACTGCAGGGTATAGTGAAATAGATATCAGTTGGGGATCAGGTAGAGAAGATAATAAATCTATAGTAGATTTAAAAAAAGAATTAGAAGATATTCAAGTATTAAATAATAATTTAGAATCATCTGTTTCA
>JAAYGD010000046.1 GCA_012727915.1 Mycoplasmatota bacterium
ATATCCATTTTCAACATATTTTGATTCATTTACTACAATGAATGCACTACTATCATATTCTTTAATTAAATTCCTTAAATTCTTTTCTTTTGATTTATTTATACTTATATTTAACATTCTTCCATCTTTGGTGCCACTTATTCCTTTATATTCTAAAACAGTAACACCAAATCCATGTTTTCTTATTTCATTTACTAAAACATCTTCAAGATTGTGAGTAAATACTTGAACCATTACTTTACCAATAATATATTTTTTTGCTAAAGATGTTCCAACATAAGTACCTACAGCAAAACCTCCTGCATAAGAAGCCGCAACATAAATACCTGAAGTAGCCAAAGTTAAAGCTTCCTTTACTATTAAAAACCAAATTAAAGCCTCAACAAAACCAATAAAAGCCGCTACTAATCTTCTTTCTTTTACTATCAACATAGTTCTAACAGTTCCTAAAGAAACATCTAATATTCTTGCAAAAAATATCTTAAGGCATATTAATAATATGTCCATTCCATCACATCCTATTTATTATATTTTGTTTTCCATAATCCATGAATATTACAATATTCATATACATCCAAAGTATTAAAATCTTCATCTAATACAAACTCAGCATGAGGTTGATCAGAAAATTTTAAATCTTTTCTTATTACCTTATTATTATATACTACAAATATCTTTGTTATATAGTGTGTTTCAGTCATAGGATGATCAACACTACCAACATGTACTATTACTTTATTTCCATCTACATTTACAACTGGAAGATGTTTTTCATTACCCTCATCTGTTGTCTTAGCTACCATCTCTTGCATAGGTTCTCCACAACAAACTAATTCTCCTCCACCATTTTCTAATAATTCAACTACATTTCCACATATATTACATTTATATACTTTCATCTTTTCCTCCTAATATATAAATTATACTATCAATAATAGAATGTATCAAGAAAGTTTGATATATTAAGTCAAAAATAGTATAATAAATTTAATAATGAGGGATGATATGAAAAAAAGAAGATTAAAGAAAAAAGTTAAAATAATTGGAATTGGTATTATTTTATTAACTATTATTATTATAGTATTAATTAAATTATCTATATTATTTAATAGTTATGAATATAAACTAAAAAAAATTGGATATAACAAAGAAGAAACATCTATAATATTGAAATTAGATGAAGATAAAGTAGATGAAATAATTACTTTAGAATTAAATAAAGATATTCCATTATTAATTGAAACAAAATATTTTATGTATAAAAATATGCATAATTATCTAGACTTTTATAATAAAAATTCATCATATAATTTAAGAGATGTAGTTGAAATAATTAACACTAATAGAAATAAAGATTATTATGTAGATATCAAAAGTTCTGATATAACCAAAGGTAATCTAACCTTAGTAAATAAATATTATGCATTAAATAAAGAATATGAACCAGTAGAATTAAAAAGTGTTAATCTACAATATGCATACGCTAATAACAAATTAATTAAAGAAGCTAATGACAAATATATAGAATTAGCAAAAGCTGCAAAAAAATTAAACTATAATTTAATTATTAATTCCTCATATAGAGATTTTGAATCCCAAGAAGATATTTATAAAGCAAAAGAAAAAACAATGGGAATTGAAAAAACAGATGAATTAGTTGCAAGACCAGGACATTCAGAACATCAACTAGGATATGCAATAGATATTGATTTATACAAGACAGAATATGATAAGTTAGAAAACACTGATGAATATAAATGGTTATTAGAAAACGCACATAAATATGGATTTATCCTTAGATATCCAAAAGCAAAAGAAAATATTACTGGATATTCATTTGAACCTTGGCATTATAGATATGTAGGAATTGAAGTTGCAGAATATATTTATAAAAACAAAATAACATTTGATGAATATTATGCTTATTATATAGAAAAATAAAGGATTAAACCTTTATTTTTTTGATATTTCAGTTTCGTAAAGATCTCTATATTTTTTATTTATTTTAATTAATTTTTTATGGGTTCCTTCTGCTTCTATTTTTCCATTTTCTAGATATAATATTCTGTCAGAATTAACTATTGTAGATAAACGATGCGCTATAATTAATATAGTATATTTATTTTTCATATTATTAATTGCTCTTTGTATTTTTTCTTGTGTTTCATTATCCAAAGCACTTGTAGCTTCATCAAATAATATTATTTCAGTATTTTGGATTAATGCTCTAGCAATTGCAAGTCTTTGTTTTTGTCCTCCAGATAAATTAACTCCACCTTCACCAATTATTGAATCGTATCTATCTGAAAGAGTATTGATGAAATCATCTAAGCACGCTAAATGACAAGCTTTTTCTATTTCTTCATCTGTTACATTTGACTTAACTAATTTTAAATTATCTTTGATACTCATATTGAATATATATGGATCTTGACTTATTATTGTAATATTTCCTCTTATTGAGTCTCTATCTAATTCTTTTATATCAATTCCATCAATAGTAATAATTCCAGAATTTACTTCATACATTTTGCATAATAAATTAAATATAGTTGTTTTTCCAGAACCACTTTTTCCTACAAAAGCAATAGTTTCGTTTGCCTTAATTTTAAAATTAATTTTATCAAGTATCATCTTTTCATTATATCCAAAAGTAACATCATTAAATTCAAAATTACCTTTTACCTTATCTATATGAAGACTCCCAAAAGACTCTTTTTTAAATTCATCACTATTTACAATTTTACTTATTCTATCACTAGATAAATTAAAACTTTTAATATTACTTAATAAATCTCCTATTAAGTATACTGACCCTCTTATATCATTCGAATAATTATATAAAACAAGTGCTATAGTACTAATTATTACGCCATTCTTAATTAATAATACTAATAAAATAATTAATATTAATACAAACAAATCATTTAAATGCCATAATATTAAACCTGACGTTCTAAATGTCTTTTCCATTTTAAAACTTTTATAATTTGCATCATCAATTTTATTCCCCAATTCATTTAAAAAATCTTTTTCACAATTTAACATTTTAATATCTCTTGAACCTCTAATAAGTTCACTTATAAAACCAGATACTTTTTCAAGTGATTTTCTATATACCTTATCGTCCTCATCATATTTAGTTGTTCTCATTTTTTCAATTAAATATAATAATACTAACATTAAAAATATATAGACAAAAACAATTTTATTTATTATGAAAATTGCTATCAATATTCCTATATAATTAATTATTCTAGTAGCTATACCAAATATAGAATTAAACACATTCGCTAATTTATTAGTATCACTGGTCATTCTTTGTATAAAAACTCCACTTCCATTTTTTTCTAAACAATCATTCTCTAGTTCCATTATGTTTTTCCCTAAATCAATTTCTAATTCTGACATAGTATTTCTATAAACTCTTAAAGAGCATCTTCTTGCAACATAATGAGTAGTATTATAAATAAAATTAATAACAAATATTAAAGCTGCTATCAATATAATTCTTTCATAATTATTTTTAGTTAATTCTATAACAACATTAGCACTCAATATAGGTAAAATTACACTAAAAACTATACTAAATAAATTAAGAAAAATATATATATAGATATATTTCTTTTCTTTTTTTGAGTATTTCCAAACAAATTTTAAATTCATTAATAATTCTTTCATAACATCACATCCTTATATATTATATCAAACTAATTATAAACTATAAAAAAACTTAGAGAATCTATGTTTTTATGATTACTTAATAGATGCAATTTGAATTAAATATTTATCTGTTGGCCCCATAACTCTATATTTACCACCATCATTTTCAAATACTCTACCAGTTTCAGATAAAATCTTAATCTCTCCATAAGCATTATCTAATACTATAATATTATCTTCAGATATTTGACTCGAATTCTTAACATCAGTAGTAAATCCAAGAACAGTTACAAAATGACGATCTACATTTTTAGCGGAAACTTGAAGTACCATTGGATGTCCATTTTGAATACCATTAAATAATCCAGCTTTTACGACTTCTATATCTTCTGACATAATATTGTGATGGAAATATACCGCAGGTGAATCATTAGGATTACTAAATTCTGATTGTGTTCTTACTTTCCCCTTAGTCAAATCCGTTGCATACATTTGAGATATTAACAAACATTGACTACCTTGTCCATTACCTCCACCTTCATATAAACCTATTTTTTTTACCATATTTTCATATTCAAATATGTTTATAGGAGTGTTAATTATATAAAATTCTTTCCCTTTATAATTTGCAACAAATAACTTTTCAGTGCTATAAAGATAACCAAAATTACCTGGAAGTTTTTCTAATATATAATTCTTTGATTCTGTAGACATTACTCCAGCATGAGTTGCTTCTTCATATGTAACTCTTACTTCATGTAATGCATCAATATTTTCTTGAATTTTTAATATAGTATCATTATATTCTTTTTTAATATCTTCCTTAGGTTTTAAAGTTCTAGTAGATCTTTTACCATCTCAGTTATTATCTATATTATCCATACTAGTATTAATATCATCAATTACTTTTGAAAATTGTTCTTTTAATTTAATAAGTTCATTCTCTACACTAATCATTTTATTAAAATCAACACTTACTTTATTCATAAACACCTCTTTATTATTATGGTTAATATTATACCATAAATTGAATTTTATTTAAATAAATGTAAATATTAATATAATAATTTGACAATATCAAAGAAATTGATTAAACTTTGATTAAGAGTAAGTATATAAAATATATACTAAAGGGAAATGATTATTATGTTAAATGAAAATAATGTAACGGGTTTAGATTTTGAAACAGCTAGAAATAATATTTATAATCTCTTTGAAAACGTAAAATTATGTGAAAAACGTTTAAACACTGTTTTTTATTATCTTTTTGAAAAATTATCTATTTCTTGGGCATCAGAAAAAGCAGTAAATTTTTACAATACTTTTTCTAATATAATAGAAATGTTTAACTCTATTTACTATGAAGAATTTCTCACTGTTTATAATAACACTAAAAATTCATATAATATTGTTGCATTAGCAAACGGAGCACCTACAATAGAAAATAACAATTATTATTTTGATAAAATTTTTAATTTAAAAGTAAAAGAATTACAATCAAATATTAATGGAATTATTGGAATGAATATTTCTTATATAGAAACACTTGTATTACCTGAATTTAAATTAGAAATTAAAAAAGCAATTTCTACAGTAGAAAACATTCAAACTGAATTAAAGTTATTTGATATTGAAAACAATCAAAAACAAGCCTATATTATTAGCCTTACAAAAGCAAAAAACAAAATTATTTGATAGTGAAAACTCACAAAAAGAAGCTTTTTCATCTAGTATACAAGATTTTATTAATGAATTAAGAATGTTTATAGATGAAATTAAAAAAGAAATTATTAATGCTTGTGAAACTGAACTAGATCAAATTACTTTAGCAAAACAACAAGCTACAGATACTATGAATGGTTAATAATATATATAATAATAAAGACTACAATAATATGTAGTCTTTTAATTTTAAAATGGCGTCCTGGGAGAGATTCGAACCCCCGACCGATGCCTTAGAAGGGCATTGCTCTATCCAGCTGAGCTACCAGGACACAATTAGAATTATACACTAAATTTTGTTAGTGTTCAACAACTTTTAGTCTTTAAATTCAAATTCATAATCAAGTATATTTATTATATCTCCTGATAATGCTCCTTTTTTTCTTAATTCGTCATCTATTCCCATTCTTCTTAATTTTTTTGAAAAAGCCTCTACTGCTTCATCAGAGCTAAATTTTGTCATTTTAAATATTTTCTCTACTTCTTTTCCATATATAATCCATATATCTTTTTCTTTTCTAATTGAATATGGTTTTTCTTTTTCAAATTTATATAACACATGGCTTTCAAACGAGTCTTCATCATATATAGGTTCTAATTTAATATTATCCAATATATTAGCAATTTCAATTAATAATTTATCTAATCCAACTCCATTTATTGCGCTTATTTCAAATATTCTAACATCAACCTTAGATTTAAAATTATCTAAATTTTCTTTAGAATTGGGCATATCCATTTTATTAGCAATTACTATTTGTTTTTTATCTTTTAATTTTTTACTAAAAGACTCTAATTCATTATTTATTATTAAATAATCTTCATAAGGATCTCTTCCTTCAATACCACTCATATCTATTAAATGTGCGATTAATCTTGTTCTTTCTATATGTTTTTAAAATTTATCTCCAAGTCCTTCTCCTTTTGAAGCACCTTCTATTAAGCCAGGAAGATCAGCAACAGTAAATACTCTACTATCTATAGTTTTAACTACTCCTAAATTTGGAGATAAAGTAGTGAAATGATATTCAGCGATTTTAGGTGTAGCTTTTGATATTTTAGATAGTAAAGTTGACTTACCTACACTAGGAAATCCTACTAAACCAACATCCGCTATAATTTTTAATTCTAATTTAATATTTTTTGTTTCTCCTTCTTCACCTATTTCAGATATTTCAGGAGCAGTATTAAAAGCATTAGCAAAAGCAGCATTACCTCTTCCACCTCTTCCACCCTTAGCAATGATTAATTGTTCTCCCTTGCCTATTAAATCCCCTAATAAGAGCCCTGTATCATTATCTATTATAGTTGTTCCTTGAGGAACACTAATTACTAAATCTTCAGCACTAGCTCCATATTGTTTTTTACCAGAACCATGCTTACCATTTTCTCCCTTAATAGTTTTTTTATATTTAAAATCTAATAAAGTATTTAATCCTTCATCTACTTTAAATATAATATTACTACCCTTTCCTCCATTACCACCATCCGGTCCCCCATTAGGAACATATTTCTCACGTCTAAAAGAGGTACATCCATTTCCACCTTTACCCGCAATAACCTTAATTAATGCCTCATCAACAAACATATATACCTCACAAAAAAAGCAAGTTTAAATTATCTTGCTTCGTTAATACTTACTTGAGTCTTAGTTCTACCTAATCTCTCAAATTTAACATATCCAGGTATCTTTGCATATAAAGTATCATCTTTACCTATACCTACATTAGTACCAGCATGAACCTTAGTTCCTCTTTGACGATATAATATAGAACCACCTGTTACATATTCTCCATCAGAAGCTTTAGAACCTAAACGTTTAGATTCTGAATCTCTACCATTTGTTGTAGAACCTTGTCCTTTTTTATGTGCAAATAATTGAATATTAAACTTCAACATATCTTATCCCTCCCTAATTATTTTAATATATTCTTTATAATCTTTTTCTAATTCTTTTAACATATTTATCATATTATTTAATAATTTAACTACTATTTCAGTTTCTTTTGCTATTCTTATTTTTAATTCATCAGATTCTGTAACTCTTATTGCATACTCATCAAAAGATAATATAGCATTTACAGTAGTTAATACTGTACTACTTACAGCTGCACAAACAATATCCTTACCTTTTTCTTCATATCCAGCATGACCAGATATTACTATTTCATTCTTTTTAATAATAACTTTAATCATTATTTTGACTCAATCTTTAATATTTTTACCTTAGAATATGGTTGTCTATGTCCTTGTTTTTTATAGATGTTTTTCTTTTGTCTATAGTGTACAACATCTATTTTCTTTTGTTTTCCATGTTTAACAACTTCTCCAATTACTTTAACATTTTCAACATAAGGATTACCAAATATTCCATCTACCATTACTATCTTATCAAACACTACTTCTTTAGTAGGTTCTACATCTAATAGTTCTACATATAGTTCTGTTCCTTCTTCTACAGAATATTGTTTTCCGCCTGTTTCAATAATTGCTTTCATTTTTACCTCCTTATTTCTCAGACTCACCTTTGAGGTGCTACGCTTATAACCTCTTTAGAGTGGTTGTAGACCGAGGTCTAACAAACGTATAGATTTTATCATAAAATATAAGTTAAGTCAATTAAAAAAGACATTTCTGTCTTTATTTATTACTTTGAGGCAATTTCTTTATAATTCTTGAAGTTTCGCTTTCAGGCAAAAGATAATCTTCTCTTTCTAATATAGATTTATTTGTTTTTACATTATTATTTTTTCTATCAATTATACCATAATTATTTGAAGTTCCAATTAGCAATAAAGCTGTTAATATAGATAAAGTTCTATTCTTATTTTTCATATTATATTTCTCCCCCTTCTATAAAATGACTGAATATATATTTTACTCACTTTTATTTGTTTGTCAAATTATATTTTTTTCATAAAAACTGAAATAATTGTTATTGCCTATTATTAAATGATCTAATATAGGTATTTTTTGAATATTTCCAATATCAATAAGATTGTTTGTTAAAGAAATATCAATATCACTTGGAGTAACATCTCCTGTTGGATGATTGTGAACACACACTATATATGAAGCTGAATATAAATACGCATATTTAAATATTTCTCTTGGATGAACAGTACTCATATTAACTGTTCCAATAAATAAATGTTTTATTCCCAATACATTCTTTTTTGTATCTAAATATAAAGCATAGAAATGTTCTTGATTATTATCTTTAATAATATTTTTAAATAAATTATATATATCTTCCCCATTTTTTATCTTTTCTTTATCTTCCAAAGTGTTCAAATAAACTCTTCTTCCAAGTTCTAAAGAAGATATTATTTCAATAGCTTTTACTTTTCCTACTCCTTTTACTTTTGTTAACATATTAATATCTAAATTCTTTAAATCATTAATGTTTTCAAATAATTTTAATATATTTTTTGATAAATCCTTAACTGATTCTCCTTTAGTACCCGTTCTTATTATTATAGAAATTAATTCTTCATTTGATAAAGAATTAACCCCATATTTAATCAATCTTTCTCTTGGTCTTTCTTCCTTATGCATATCTTTTATCATATTATCACCAATATAATATTCTATATATAAAAAATAACTCTTTCGAGTTATCTTGTTTTTAAATTTTTTCTTTAATAAATTGATAATGAAACAACATAGTAAATTTAATTTTTCTTATTTAGTATCAACATGAATACTGATCCAAATCCAAATATAATTACAAACATATTAATTAAAGGTAATAAACATAATAAATTAACTATCGTAATTCCAATAAGTCCCAATAAATATTGATTAATCTTTTTAATTTTAAATTGTTCTTTAATAAATTGACCAATCAAATAACCTGAAATTATAAACGAATAATACATAATAATAAAATATAATGCAAATGTAGTAAATACAAAAGCAGATACAAATGGTAATACTAATAAAAGTAATAATACAATTGGTATTAATATTACCAAACCTAATCCAATACCCATATTTTTTAAATAATCTATAGAATTATTATAAAGCTTTTTAAATTTTTCTATAAAATTTGGAAATATTAACAAAGTAATTGCAAACATAATAAACATTCCTATTACTTTATAAACAAACATTAATAATCCAGTAGATTTCTTATCATTATTACCCACAAATTCTCCATGATATACTTCTATATCAAATTGATCTTTATTCTTTATGCTTACACTAGCATTATCATTATATTTTAATTTTCCAACAATATTTACATTATCTTCAATAGTAATATTATTAGCACCTATTTTAATATTTCCCCCTATTGTAGTACCACTTTTAATTATTACTCTAGAAGCTCCTATAAGAGCATCTCTAACAATATTTCCTTCTATAGTAGCAGTATTTGCAAACATAAATAAATCTCTATTTATTACAGTATCTTTTGATATTTTAACAACATCAGTTGCTAAGAACAAATCTCTAGATACAATACTATTTAAACTTATATTTTGAGATAATAATATTCCATAATCCAAATTTCCTTCTATAACCATTTTCTTTGCAATAAGCATACCTATGCCATCTATATTGTTATTTAACATTATATCTTGTCCAATATATAATCCACTTCCATTTACTTCTTTTTCTATACTATATTTATCTTGAATTTTATATTCAAAACTATCCGTTAAATCAGCTGAAACAGTAACTGCTTCTTCAGTTACTTCCTCATTAGAATATAATGTAGCATCTAATACTTCTTCAGCATTAACTCCTAATAATGATATTGAAAAAATTGCAACAAATAAAATTAATATTTTTTTCATATTTATTCTCCTTATAAATATATTTTATCATATTATTTATCTAATATATTAAATTATCGTACATTACATTAATATCTACTGCGCCATTAATACCATCTATTCTTCCATCTTGACATAATTGCCATACTGAATATTTACCTTGATAATTAGTTTTACTAGTATAATTAGCTAACCAAGTAGGATATTTTTCAATATTCCATATATTTTCTAAATAATATTTACTACTATAATTCATACCTTTATATCCCTGTTTCTCCAATACTTCAATAAAACTAATTGCAATATCATTAATATCTCTTTGACTCAAATTTAATTTTGAAAATGAAGACCAATCTTCAAAATCAAATGCAATCGGTAAAGATATTTTATAATCTTTAATTCTTTCTATTATCCATAATGCTTGTTCCTTAGCAATATCTTTACTTGTAGCGTATGAATAAAAATATAATCCTACTGGTATTCCTACCCTATTTGCTTCTTTAATATTTCTTTCGAATTTACTATCTAATACATAATCTATTTTAAAGCCTCTTTGAAAACCAATTCTTATAAATATGAACTCCACATTCTTTTCTTTTAATTTATCAAAATCAATTGTTCCTTGCCACTCCGAAACATCTAAACCAATCATTGTAGAATCATTTTTATGTTTTTTTACAATATCATCATAAAAAGTTTTAGTAGTAATTGATTTTATAGGTGTTTTTTTACTAATAATATTCAAAGTAAAGTCTTTAGTATTTTCATTTCCCGATTCATCAGTTATTTTAAAAGTTAAATTATACTTACCAATCTTATCCAAATTATAATTACCAATAATTTCTCTTTTAGGAGAGCTTGTATAATTATCAAAAGATAATACTATATATTCTATTTCTAATTTACTTCCCTTTAATATATAATAATTACTTCCACCCAATATAGTAGGCTTAATATCATCCACTATATTAATACTTGCAAATGCTTTTTTCTTAACATTTTCTCGATCTAAATAAAACACTTCAATTAACTTTTCTCCTATTATATTAGTATCTATTACTCTATTATTTAATATAGTACCTTCATTAATAGAAATAATATCAGATATTTTATATTCATCAAATACATTTAACTTATTATTAATAATAACTACATCATTATTATCAATTTCTATAACTTCATTTGTTTTGTTTTTAGAATATATTAAAAAATATAGTATTACAAATAATATTAATATAATAAATATAATTATTATTCTTATAACATTTTTTTTCATATTACCTCTTAATTCATTATAACATTTACATGACAAATATATAATTTAATATACTATATATTTTTATAAACAAAGGAAAAAATATTTATGGAGTTTACTGTAAAAGAAACGGAACTATTTGATGAGATGTTGATAAAAATTGAAAACAAATCAGAAATACTTGAAGAAAAAGTAAAAAAACATACATTAAATATAATAAATGGTTTATTAAAAAAAGATATGGAACTAGAAAATAATCTTCCTGATAATAATGATGATGTTTTGTGTATATCAACTAGTCTTATATTAAATCAAGAAACCATTGAAATAGAAAAGGCAAATAGTTTTCAAATTTTTAAGTCCAAATTACATATAGATGAAGATCTTGTTGATGATTTTTCAACAGAAACAGAAACAAAAATAACAAGAGCAACATATAAAATTAATCTTATCTTTTTAGAAGAATTAAAAGATGAAATAAATATACTATTAAAATATGGAGGAATTAATCATTATGATGGGTCATCAGATAGTGAAAACGATTATATTAGATATGACTTTTCAAAACCAAGTGAAGATAATATAAAGGCATATAGATTAAACTTATAACCGGAAAATTATTAAATAAAAATTAAGATAAATATAGGGGGTATTTTAAATGGAATTTAGTAAAAATCAAATTGAATCCTTAAAACTATTAGCAAAGGTTATGGAAGAAAAAACTAAAACAAAAAAAGAAAAAATTGAAAATCATTTTTTTAATATTATTACTATGATGTGTAGCGATAATGAAAATAATAATTTTAGCGAAGACAAAGAAATATTATCAACAACAATTATAAGAAATGAAGAAAACGAAACGATAGATCAATACGATTATTTTATTAAACTTAGAAATATATTCAATATTAAATGTTCAATGGATTCTGATAATATAAAATATTTGGCTTATCTTTCTGATTTAGACAAGTTAAAAGATACAATACTATCAATAGAAAATCAAGATTTGTTTTCATCTTTATCTAATAATGGCGCATTATTGCATAGACCATAAAAACATTTTAAAATGTTTTTTTTTATTTATAAGTGATATAATTTTTATATGGAGGCATTATGAAATATAAAGTAGTTACCTTAGGTGGCGGAACTGGAATGAGTTCTTTACTTAAAGGATTAAAGAAATTTCCTTTTGATATATCTTCTATAGTATCTGTTTGTGATGATGGAAAAAGTACAGGAAGATTAAGAGAAGAATTTGGAATACCCGCTGTAGGAGATGTAAGAAAAGTGTTGGTAGCGCTCTCTGAAGTTGAACCCTTAGTAGAAGAGTTATTTGATTATAGATTTTCAAATGGAAATGGTTTAAGTGGGCATACAACAGGAAACTTATTATTAACTGCCGCTACAAATATATGTGGAAATATGAGTGATGGCATTGAAGCATTATCTAAAATATTAAATTTAAATGGAAAAGTAATACCATTAACTGAAGAAAATGTTCATTTGATTGCAAAAACTAAAGATGGTTTAATAATTGAAGGAGAACATAATATAACACAAGCAAAAAAAGTAATTAAATCTGTTTATTATAAAGAAAATCCTAAAGTTAATGAAAAAGCTTTGAATGCTATTAAAGAAGCTGATTTAATAATATTAAGCATGGGATCATTGTATACAAGCGTTATTCCAAACTTATTAATAAAAGAATTAATTACTGAAATTGATAAATCAAAAGCTCCTATTATGTATTCATGCAATATGATGACTCAACCTGGAGAAACCGATAATTTTAAAGTAAGTAATCATATAAAACTACTTAATAAATATTTAGGTAAAAAGAAAATATCTGTAGTAATTGCAAATAATAAAATAATTGATAAAGAAATAAAAAATAGATATGAATCATTAGAACAAAAAGATCAAGTATTACTTGATAAAAACAATTTAAAGAATATAGAAATAATTGAAGAGGATTTCTTTATAATTGAAAATAATTTAATAAGACATGATTCAATAAAACTAGGTTTATCAATATTCTCTTATATGTTAGAAAAAGAAAGAAATCATAATTGATTTCTTTCTTTTATAATAACATTTTAATTCTTTATATTTCTACATTATACTAAAATAAATTAAAATATCTTTTTTATTGTTCCTTCTTTCAAATTTAAACAATGTAAAGATGCATGAGTAACACCAAATCTTTTTTTATCCATATCTAATGATACATCATTTAAAATATAATAAAACATATTAATAACCCCTCTATGAGTTATTAATAAAACATTATCATAATCTTTTATTATATCTATTAGTTTATTAATTCTATTATATAAATCTCTTAAACTTTCTCCATTAGGATATTTTTTATCAACATCTATACTCTCCATAAATTCTTTATATCTGACGTTAGCAATCTCCCTATCCATTCCATTTGCATCTCCTTTATTTTGTTCTCTTAAAAGAGATGTGTATTCAATAGGAACATTCAGATAAGAATTAATAATATTAGATGTAGTTATTGCTCTTTTTACATCACTAGAATAAATTTTTTTAATTTCTAAATCTTTTATTAATGCTGCTACTTTATTAACCTGATCAATACCTTCATTAGTTAAATCAACATTACTCCACCCACCAACAAAATTTTCATCGTCTAAACCATGTCTCAATAAATAAATCATAATTCTCCCTAATTAATAAAAATTTATATTTTTTTACCTTCTGTAACTTCATTCATTTTTTTATCTATATATTCTTTTAAACTTATTTCTGTATTTCCAACTCCTATTAAAACACTATTACCCTTATCATCATTATCAACAAAGTTAACAATACCAAGAGACTCTAAATCACCATTTGGAATATAATATCTAACATCACTTTTTTCATCTAATTCTAAAATATAAAAATCTCCATAAGTAAGCGAGTCCGCTACTTGAACATATTTATTTCCATATTTTTTTAACAAATCAAAATCAACAGGAATTTTAAAAACTACTGGATATATACCATTTTCAAACATTGAAACTAATTCTTTTAAATCTGTAGGTTCATTAAAATTTACTGTCATACCTTTTACTAATTCATTTTCATTCATAAATCCTCCATAATTATACTTTATCATAATAATATATTTAAAAAAATAAAAACTATAATATTTCTACTATAGTTTTATTTATATTATAAAATTTCGCTATTATCATTTGGTTCTTGAACTGGTGCTGGTTCTACATTCATTGTTGGTGTTACTGGTTCTTGAACTGGTGCTGGTTCTACATTCATTGTAGGCATTACTGGTTCTTGAACTGGTGCTGTTTCTACATTCATTGTTGG
>JAAYGD010000047.1 GCA_012727915.1 Mycoplasmatota bacterium
ATAAACAAGCATTAAATATTACAAGTGAAAATGATTATGGTTTCAAGATAAAAGGATTAAATGTTGAAGAAAACACTTCAAACGATGAAGAAGAATTTGAAATATTAAGTTTTGATAATAAGTTGTATATTTATTATTCAAATACTTATTATGAATTAGAAGTTAATAAGTTAGGATATAAATCTTCAAATACATATTATAAAGTAAATTTATTAGAAGAAAAATATATAAGTAATATTAATTTGGAATTAAAGGCATTTAATAATAATATAAAAACAAATATTGAAAATAATACTTATGATATATATATTGTTGGATATGAAGAAATAATAAATGGAGATATAATACACTTGATTGTTAAAGAATCTTTTGGTGGAGTTAATTCTGAGATTACTACAAAGACAATAGTATTTGCGTTTAATAAAAACACCGGTGAGAAAGTTAATTTAAAAGCTTATATAGAGCATATTAATGAAGATTATGATGATATAATAGATAAATATGAGACTAATAGGGAAAAGATATTTGAAGAGAGCATAATGGGAATAATTACAAAATATGAAACTAGTCCAGATTTAGTATATTATGCTAAAGATAATAAATTATATATTTCATGTGGAACAGATAGTTATGGTATCTTGTTCGCAGAAGTTAATATAGGAGGAGAATAATGAAAGATTTTGAACAAAAAGTAGAATTTAAGGATGAGAATGGAAATTCATTCGATATGATAATTTTAAAAGAATTTTCTCATAAAGATAAAAAATATGCGGTTTTAATGGAAGATAAATCATGTGAGCATCATGATTGTGATGGATGTGAAAAAAATTTAGTATTGTTAGAAATTACTAATGACAAAGATGGCAAAGAAGTATTTGTTAAGATAAAAGATCAAAAATTATTTGATGAAATTGTAGCTGTTGCAGAAGAAGAAATGTATAAAGATTAATGTGTAAAAAAAGATATTAGATTAATTAATATCGTTTGGTAATTAAAAACTTAAAAAAATAGAAATATATGATAATATATAATTAGGAGGAATTATGAAAAAGAAAAAAAATAAAAGTAATAATAACTTTATATCTAAACTAAAAAAATTACCACTTTCCACTAAAATATTATTGTCAGTCATCTTGTTAGTAACATCATTTATAGGATTTAGTTTATCATTTTATTTGGGTGGAGAAACTTTTGAATTTGTAAACGAATTAATAAATGATTTTGATAGAATTATGATGTAATTAAAAAAAGAAATATTGATCATTTCTTTTTTTTGAATACCCATTCTCTTTGAATTATAAAGTTAATGACAAATATTATTATATCAACAAATACTTTTATAATAATTGATGATATATTAATTATTTTTGATAAAAAGGTTACAGATAAACCTGATACAAACATTTGAATTATAACTAATAAAAAGTATTTGTATTTAGAACTTTTTGATGATTTGTGAAATATTATTTTATTTATTGAAAAATTATACATAGATGAAATTATTCTTCCAATAATAGTTGCTATTAATATGTTTTCTTTTGTATTAATTATATTTAATAGTAAAGTAAATAATATTATATCTAAAAGAAAAGCACTTAAGGATGAAGCAATATATTTTAAAAACAATTTATATATAGAGATAGAATCTTTTAAAGGATTAAAATGAGAGGTTTTATTTTCGTCAATATATATTGTTTTAATTTTAACTTCTTTTATGTCAATATTATGTTCTTTACAATCTATTAACATATTTGTTTCATATTCGTATCTTTCACCTTTTGTTTTTAAAAATATCTTTGCGGTTTCACTACTAAAACCTCTTAAACCAGTTTGTGTATCAGTAATGTTTAATCCAATAAATATTTTAAATACATTTCTTGTAATTTTATTTCCAAATTTGCTTTTAGTAGGTACATTATATTTATTGAAATTTCTAACACCTATTATTAATGAACTTGGATTTTTTATTGTTTTATCAACACATTTTTTTATATCATCTACAGAATGTTGCCCATCACAATCAGCTGTTACAGCAACTTCAAAATTTGGATGATCTTCTAATAAATAATTGAAGGCAGTTTTAATTGCTCTTCCTTTTCCTTGATTAATATGATGAGTTAAAACTATATAATCATTTTTTAGTTTATCAAAAAAATAATTATAATTTTCATCACTTCCATCATTAATTATTATAATATTATTAAAACTTTTTTTTAATTTTTTTAAAAATTCATTCATAATATTTTGATCAGGATTATATGAAGGAATAATTATATATACATTTTTCATTTCATACCTATTCTAATAAAATACATTTAATTTTATCAAACATATTTTATCATATTTATATAATTTCAACAAATAATTGATTTTACTTGACAAAGCCACTTTTATCATTATAATATATCTCTTCGATTATGAAGAGAAGGGGGTATCTATGAGCAACAAATTGGATATATCTAGAACTAATGATTATAATTATATGCTTGATCAATTAAGAATTAAATATTATTATTATAATGAAGCAACAAAGTCATTAAAAATTAAAGTTGATTTTTGTTTAGAAGCTATATATCAATGTATAAGTCAAACTAATGAATATAGTGAATTAGATAGATTATTAAGACAAAAAGCATTTGTTCAATATGTGAAAAAAGAATCAAATATCAATTTCACATTAGATCAAAGAAGTGATACTCCAGTTGTTAAAATTAAACAAAAAAACAAACCAATATTAATGAATATTAACAATATTAAAAGAGCTGCTTAGTCAAAGAGAGAAATCTCTTTTTTTTATTAAAAAAATGTTATAATATAAATAGGTGATATCATGGATGAGTTTGGTTCATTAAAAGAATTGTATATTAAAATTAGACCAGCTTTAATATTAAAAAAAGATGAATTACATAAACAAGGTATGAAACAAATAGTAGAAGCTGATATTTGGAACTATTTAAAAAAGAAAAAATGGATGAATACTATCGATTTATCTTTAAGTGAGATGGTAAATGATATTTTAGAATTAGATTCTGAAGAATTAGATATATTTACTAAAAAAGAATTATCAAAAATAGAAAGAGTATTAGATATTGAGGAAATACTAGATCTTTAGGAGGAATAATGGAATATGAAGAGATAACTACTAAGGAAGAATTAATTGAAAGCGCTAAAAAATATATTACAGATGAAGATGAATTAAATATTATCTCTAAAGCATTTGATTACTCTATAGAAAAAAATACAGAAAATAAAAGATTAGATGGAAGTTTAGAGTTTTTGCATCCATTAAATGTTGCATATATACTTACTAAGATTAATATAGATTATGCTACTATATCAGCATCTTTGTTGCATGAATTAGATTTAAATGAAGATATAGAAAAAGAATTTGGAAAAGAAATATATAACATAGTATCTGGTGTAAGAAAGATTAACAGAGTTAATATATCAGCAGATTCTTTATATTTGATAAATTATTATAAAAAAATATTAGTGGGTTTATGTGAGGATGTAAGAGTAATAATTATTAAACTTGCAGATAGGTTAGAAAATACTAGAAATCTTTGGATGTTAGATGAAGAAACTCAAAAGAAAGAAGCCAAAGAAACATTGGAAATATTATCTCCTATTTCTCATCATTTGGGAATGAATTTTTTAAAACAAGAACTTGAAGATTTAAGTTTAAGATATTATAAACCTGAAATTTATTATGATATAGTTAAGAATTTAAATAATACAAAAATAGAAAGAGATAATTCTATTTTAGAGATGAAAGAAAATATTTCAAATATACTAATTGAACACTCTATTAAACATGAAATAAAGGGTAGAAGTAAGAGTATTTATAGTATTTATTCTAAATTAGAAAAAGGAAAAAGATTTAAAGATATATATGATATATTAGCACTTAGAGTATATGTGGAAACTGAAGCTGATTGTTATTTAACATTAGGTTTAATTCATTCTAAATATAAACCTTTATCTAATAGATTTAAAGATTATATTGCAATGCCAAAAGAAAATATGTATCAATCGTTGCATACTACTATTTTTGGAGTAGATGGATATTTATTTGAGGTTCAAATTAGAACATATGAAATGGATAAAATAGCGGAATATGGAATTGCGTCTCATTGGGCATATAAAGAAAAAAAAGATGCATCAGTGGCTCTAAAAAACACTGTAGAACAAAAGTTACAACTATTTAGAAGTATTATTGAAAGCAGTAATGAAAACATGTCTAATGAAGAGTTTAAAGATTCAGTAGAACAAGAAGTTTTGAGAGATGAAATATATGTATATACTCCAAAAGGAGATGTTATTGAGTTGCCATTAGGAAGTACTCCAATAGATTTTGCTTATAGAGTTCATACTGATGTTGGAGATAAAATGATAGGAGCACTAGTAAATGATAATATTGTTCCTTTAAATTTTGAATTAAAAGATGGAGATATAGTAAAGATTAATATCAATAAAAATTCAACAGGTCCAAGTAAAGAGTGGATTAATATGGTTAAAACATCTCAAGCAAAATCAAGAATAAAATCTTTTTTTACAAAAATTAATAGAGAAGAAACTATTAAAAAAGGTGAAGAATTATTAAATAAAGAATTAAAGAAAAATAAGATACCTAATACAATATTTTTTAATGAAGAAAATATTAATAATTTAATAAAAACATTAAGTGAGAATTCATTAGAAGAAATATATTATTGTATTGGAAATAGCAAATATAGCGCTAGTTATATTGTGGGATTGTATAAAAAAGAAACAATAACTAAAGAAGAAATTGTTTTAAATAAATTATCACAAGCTAATGTTAAAAAAGAAACAAATAAAAATGATATTATTGTCGCAGGAATAGATGAAATTAAAGTATCTTTAGCTAATTGTTGTAAACCTATTAAAGGTGATGAAGTTATTGGTTATATTACTAAAGGAAAAGGTATTACAGTACATAGAGTAAATTGTCATAATATTTCAAATATTGAAGAAAGATTAATAGAAATAGAATGGAATAAAGAGTCTCAAAATAAATTTCCAACAAATATTATGATAACAACAGAAAAAAGCGATAATTTCTTATTAGACCTCATTGCAAAAGCATCTACATATTCTATAATTATTCAATATATTCAAACAATAGTTAATATTGATAAAAATATATATGATATTATTATATTAGTAAAGGATTTAGAAACTTTAAAAAAATTTATGAACGATGTTTCTCAAATAAAACAAGTTAATAATATAGAAAGAGTAATAAAATGAGAGTTATAGTTCAAAGAAGTAAAGAATCAAATGTATTAGTTAATAATAAAGGAGTAGGAAAAATCGATAAAGGTTTAGTTTTATTGGTTGGTTTTCATATTGAAGATACAAAAAAAGAAGTAGAATTTATTGTAAACAAAGTGTTAAATTTAAGAATATTTGATGATAAAGATGGTATTATGAATTTATCAATAAAAGATATTAATGGGTCTATTTTATCAATATCTCAATTTACTTTATATGGAGATACTAATAAAGGTAATAGACCGAGTTATCAAAATGCGATGAAGGGTTATAAAGCAATTGAATTATATGATTATTTTAATCAATTGTTAAAAGAACAAGTTAATTTAGAACAAGGCATATTTGGAGCTGAAATGGAAGTAAATATTTCTAATGATGGACCAGTTACTATTATCTTGGATAGTAGTAAATAAAATTGATTTATCTATATATAATTAAAATTTTATTTACATAATAATTTAAAAAAGTGTAAAATAATATTGAATAAATAAATGAGATGCTTTATAATCAAAGTAGAAAGGTAGGAAAAAATGAATAATATTTCAATTAATCCAAGAGAATTGGAAACTCAAGCAGTTTCTTTTGTGAAAACCTATACAGATGAAGTTGAAGGAGTAGTTAAGAGAATTGGAGATCAAATCGATTTAATTAAAGCGGATTGGAAAGGAAAAACCGGAGCTACAACAATACCAATGATAGCTAATACTGCAAATGAAGTTTTTTATGTAGCAAAAATAATAACAAATATTGGTCAAAATATTGCGGCAGTCGCAAAATTTATTGCTAAGAGGGATGAAGTTGGTTCAAATACTGGAGGTAGTTGGGGAGTAACTGGAGCAGGAATAATATCTGATTATGTACCTGTTAATCTTCCAGATCCTGTTGTTGATCAAAATACAGTAAATTGCACTACTGCAACCGAGACAGCAATTGGTAAAATTGGTACAGAAGTGAATAGTTTAAATGGAGTTTTATTGTCTGCAAAAAATAATTATACAACATTAAAATCTAGAGCCCAATGGACTGCAGGTTATAATAACATTGATGAACATATAGTAAAACAATTTAATAATGGTGTTACAAAAGTTGAAAGATTAAGTAGTGCTATTAATAAGTTTCTAACTGAAGCAAAAGCTCAGATAGCAGAATTAACAAGAAATGTTGAAGTTGGTTCTTCTGGTGGTGGAAATCCAAATGGCCCAATAGAAATGGAAATGTAAATAATTTATCTAAGGAGTTGCTATGTATGAAAATAATCTAAATTTAGTTAGCGCATCTACAGCAATTTCAAAACTAAATAAAATTAGAAAAGGATTATTAACTGAAAAGAATAACCTTGTAGTTTTGTTAGATGATAAAAATAATTTGTCATCTCTTTCTATTAATGCAAGAAAAGAAGAAATAAATGAATTCATTTCTAAAATTGATCCGGTATGTGCTAAAATAGATTCGGTTGTTTCATCAATCAATAATAGCGTTGTTAAAGTAAATAAAGAAATTGAACTTAATAATATAAAATCAAAAACAACTACAAAAAGAGAAGGTACTGAATATGGAGGAAGAGAAAATTCTTTAGATGATACTCGAGAATCTAATGATACTAAAGTTGAAATAAAAAATTATAGTGGATACGGGAAATTACAACAAGAAAAATATTAAACATATTATTTAATAATATGTTTTTTTTATATATAGCATTTACTCACGATTAACAAGATTAAAACCATAATAAAACATGTAAACACATGTTTTTTTTATTGAATAAAATAATGTATAGTGTTACTATCAATATATATAATAGAGGATAGTATGAATGTAGAAATTGATTTTTTTAATA
>JAAYGD010000048.1 GCA_012727915.1 Mycoplasmatota bacterium
ATTGATGAACTTATTAAAGATAAGCTTAGAATAATGATAATGACTAAATATGACTTGTGTGATAAGGAAGAAACCAATAAATGGGTTAAATATTATGAAGAAAAAGGATACATTGTATTAAAATACGATTTGATTAAAGATAATATTAACAGTATTTACTCAAAAGTAGAAGAAATAATGAATGATTTTAACATAAATAGAGAAGAAAAGAATTTATTGAAAAGAAAATATAGAGCTTTAATAATAGGAATACCAAATGTAGGAAAATCAACATTAATTAATAAAATTGTTGGAAAAAGAAGTACTAAAGTTGGAAATATGCCTGGAGTAACAAAAGATTTAAATTGGATTAGATCTAACAGTAAGATTGAGTTGTTAGATAGTCCTGGATTATTATATCCCAATATAGATAATGAGGAGAAATCATTTAATCTTGCTTCTCTTTCTTCTATAAAAGAAGAAATTTTACCTATAGATGAAGTTTCTATTTTTGTATTAAATAAATTAAATAAATTTTATCCTAAGATTTTAAAAGAAATTTATAATTTAGATAATATTGATAATGTTGAAGAAAGTATTTATTTAATAGGCAAAAATAGAGGGTGCTTGATAAAAGGTGGGGAAGTAGATTATAATAAAGTATATAAATTAATATTGAAGGATATACGTGATGGTAAAATAAAAAATATAACCTTTGATAGATATGGGGAATGAAATGAATTTATATATTGATTTTGATGGAGTAATATTAGATACTATACCTTTATTAGATAGGATATTATTGGAAAGAAATATTGATTTAAAAGATGAATATAAAAAAAGAGAAGTATACGCTAGATTAGATTGGGAAAAGATAGTAAATGAAACACCTCAAATAAATGATAGTATAAAACATATAGATAGATTAAGAAAATCTAATAAGTTTAATATTGCAATTTTAACTCATGTTAATTCTATGCAAGAAGCTATAGCAAAGATTAATTATTTGGAAAAAGAATTACCAGATATAACTAAAATAATTGTACCAAAAGAAATATCAAAAGCTAAAATGTTAGAGACAAAGAACGCTATATTAGTTGATGATTATGGTGTTAATTTAGATGAATGGAGTAAAGAAGGCGGTATTTCAATTAAGTTTTCAACTAAAGTGGATAAAGTATATAAATATAAATCAATAAGTAAATTAGATCAATTATTGGATTTGTTTTAATAAGCGAGGATGGTGGAATTGGTAGACACGTACGCTTGAGGTGCGTATGATTTATTCGTGAGGGTTCGAGTCCCTTTTCTCGCACCAAAATATAATTAAATATAGAGGAATTTTATGATTGAAATTGTTAATGACATAAGCGAAGAAAATCTAAAGGATATAATCAAATATATAAAAGAAGAGAAGAAATTATAAATTAATATAATTTCTTTTTTATGATATAATCATTTTAGATAATAATATGATAGGAGATATGGATGAGTAAGTTAATTGTTATTGAGGGTACTGATTGTTCAGGTAAAGAAACTCAAACAAATTTATTATTAGAAAGATTAAAAAAAGAAAAAATTAAAATAGAAAAATTATCTTTTCCAATGTATGATACTCCAACTGGTAAAATAGTAGGAGGACCATATTTAGGAAAAGAGCATATTTCAAAAGGTTTATTTGAAGAAGGGGCTGCCAAAGTTGATCCTAAGGTTTCTGCATTATATTTTGCGGCAGATAGAAAATATAATTCACCTAAAATAATTAATTTATTAAAAAAAGGTTATAATGTAATACTTGATAGATATGTAGTATCTAATATGGCTCATCAAGCTGGTAAATTAAAAGTATCAGAACATAGATATGAAATGTATAATTGGCTTGATAGTTTAGAATATGGATTATTAGAACTTCCTAGAGCTAATTTAACTATATTATTATATGTACCTTATAAAAATGCTTATGAATTGAAAAAAAATAGAAAAGAAAAACCTGATCAACATGAAATAAGCAAGGAACATTTAAAATTAGCGGAAGCAGCATATTTGGAACTAGCAGATTTATATAACTTTAAAATAGTAAATTGTGTTAAAAATAATAAAATTAGAACTATAGAAGATATTCATGAGGAAGTATATAAAATTGTATCTGAAAGTTTAAAGGAGAATTAGTAATGGATAAAAAAAAGAATAAAAAGGTTTATAAAATTACAAAGAAGATTTTATTAATATTATTAACAATTTTATTGATTGCGATGTCAATACCAAGAAAATTAAATTTAAAAGATGGCGGAACAGTTGTTTATGATGCTTTTTTATATAAACTAATTAATTGGAATAAATTAAATCCACCAGGTCCTAATATAACTGGAAGAGAATTTCATATATTTCCAACAAACTTTCATTCTATAGAATATTATTTGGATCCTATGCCGCCTCATGTAATGATTAGCAATAATGATAAATCAATAAGTGTTTTAGCAAATATAGGCACTTATACTTGGAAAGATAAAGTTGAAGGAAAAGAAAGAAATATTATTGCGGATTCTGTTCATCCAATAAAGATGGAGTATAAAGATGTTATTAATGTAAAAGCTATGGATAGATTATATTTTGAAAATGAAGATTTAAAAATTGAAAAAGTTGAAATATATAAAGAAGATAATGAAACAAAATGGAATGTAGATTTTATAATTGATAATAATGAAAAAAGTATTACTTTACCTGTATTAGATTTTTATAATTATATATTAGTTATAACCGCTAAAAGTGAACAAGGTACAGTATATTATTCAATTAAAATAAATGTTATGATATACTAAAAATAGGAGGAATTAATGGAAATATATATGTTTTTAATAACAGTATTTATTATAATATTGTTAATGTCAATTCGTCAAATTGATGAATATGAAAGGGGAATTAAATTTACTAAGGGAAAGTTTACTAATATTATGCAACCAGGATGGAGAATAGTATTACCAATATTTCAATCATTTAAAAAAGTAGATATAAGAACTAAAGTAGTAGATGTTCCAGATCAAGAGGCAATAACAAAAGATAATGTATCAGTAAAAATAAATGCAGTTGTATATTATAAAATATTTGATGCTTCAAGAGCAATAATTGAAGTACAAGATTATTTTTATGCAGTTAGTCAATTAGCACAAACAACTATGAGAAATATAGTTGGTAATGTAACATTAGATCAATTATTGACAGATAGAGAGAGTATATCTGCTAATATTCAATTAATAGTGGATAAGGCTACAGATGAATGGGGAGTAAAAGTAGAGAATGTTGAATTAAAAGATATTTCTTTACCTGAAGAGATGAAAAGAGTAATTGCAAGAGTAGCAGAGGCTGAAAGAGAAAAAAAGGCAGTGATTAAAAAGTCAGAAGGGGAAGCAGAAGCAGCTAAAAACTTAGCAGAAGCAGCCGCGTTATTACATCAATCACCAGGAGCACTACATTTAAGAACATTAGAGACTATTAATGATGTTAGTTCGGATCAATCTAATACAATATTCTTTGCAATGCCTATTGAGGTATTAGATGCATTTAAAGGCATAGGTCAATTGGCAAACAATAAAAAAGATTCTAATTAAAACAAAACAACATCTATTAAGATGTTGTTTTATTTCCAATTCCAAGGATTATCTCTATATGCTTTGATATAGTTATAAGCAATTTTTAATATCAATAATTTTCGTTTAAACCCATTATCCTTTTTATAAATTAAAGGATTAGTTCTTTTGTCCCACAAAGACAAAGCTTTGTCTTTAAATTTGGAATTAACAATATATTTACTAGCTACATATTTAGGAACAAAAGTTAACAATTGAATTTTATCAACTTTTGTAAATTTAGTTTTCTTGTTATATATTAAATCATTAGCGAGAACTTCAATTAAATTATAACCACAAGGAGTTATATAATATGAGCATCTTCCTTGACGAGCATTTATTTCCATTACTTTATATTTTTTTTCTCTTGCATCATATTTCATATCGAATTCAGCAAATCCTTTATAATTAATACTTTCCATAAAAGATTTAATTTTATTTATTTGTTCATCAACACCATCAAATTCAGTATATCCATTAATTAATACAGCAGCATTACCAATCATTCTTGAACCATGTTCTTGTAAACCTATTTGCGCAAAAGAAACAAATTGACATTTGCCATTTTTATCACAATAAACAACTGCATCATGTAAATGGCTATCATCTCCAGGAATATATTCTTGAATAATCAAAGTATCATCATAAATACTATTTTTAAAACACTTAATAACTTCTTTTAATTCTTTTTCGTTTTCTAATTTATATATTTTCTTTTTTCCTTTAAAATTAGCATGTTTAAATTTTATTACATTAGCAGGTTTAACTATAATTGGATATTTAATATTTTTTGGTATTTTATTATCTTTAGAAACATTAAAATATATTGTTTGAGGTAAATCTAAAATTGAATTAGCATACGTTTTATAAAATAATTCTTTATTTACTAAAGTACTTTGTAGTTCAACACTTGGATAATTAAAATAAAATTTATTTTTTAATTTATCAATGTTTTTTGCAATATATTCTCCATATGTTTCATTAGAAGAAATTAATAATATTTTCTTATTTTTATTCTTTAAATAATATTTTTCTAATTCATTTAAAAACACTTCTTCTTCCCACAAATTATTTACATATGTCATATTTAAAATTTTAGTGTAACGAGTAAAAGCATGAGGTTTTTCATTCTCCGCTATTAATCCCAACATATCTGCTTTTTTACCTGTATATTCGTGATAACATCTTGCCAAATAATAAGCATTTATATCAGTTCCTATTATTAGTGCATTAAAATCTTTCATACTTCCTCCTAATATTTAATTTCATATCTTTTGTCTTTTGAAATGTATATTCTTGGTACACGATTTGAAACGCTTGCCAATAATTTATATATATTGGTATTTGTATTTTCAGCTTTCTTTCTTGTGGTTATAACATCACCAAATATTTCAACCATATCACCAACTTTAACGGTATCATCAATTTTTATAAATGTCACATCCATATTAATTGCAATAGTAGGATATAATTTATTGTTAATACATACTTCAGTTAAGTTGTTATACAGATAATCCGCATATCCATAAGGTAATATTGCAATGGTTTGATTTTCTTTTGCTTTATACATTCCCGAATAACCAACTATCTCTCCTTTTTTTATTTTATTAATTTTTATAACTTCTGTTTTAAAAGAAAAAATACTTTCTAATTTTAATTTTGGATTAACAACAATTGTTTTTTTAAATTTTAATGTATTAAAAATTTTTACTTTTACTGAGGGATAATATCCTGGATTAGCAAAACCATACATGATAATACCTAATCTAACTCCATTAGCAAAAGGTATTTTATCATGTTGTTCCATAGTTAAAGAACGATCTAAATGAACAATAGGGATTTTATTTAAATCAATTAGGGAAGTTAATTCAATAAACTTAGCAATGGCATTTGAATATTCTTCTGAATATAAACTTCCATTAGATAAATGGGAATAAATGCCTTCATTTATTAAATTATTATTTGAATTATTAACTATGTAAGTAACATCTTCTTTATTATTTAAACCAAAACGATTCATTCCTGAATTTATTTTTATATGAAA
>JAAYGD010000049.1 GCA_012727915.1 Mycoplasmatota bacterium
TATAACCATGCATTTTACCTGTAATAAGCATTTCTTTTTGAGCAGTATTCCAATAATCATCATGGGTTAAACCTTTTTCTAATGTTTTTAAATCATAAATATACTCTCTCTTATCATCCATATGATTTTCTAATGATTTTTTTGCCCAATTAGGAATACAGTTATAATTATCATAATTTTTATTAAAATATATAAAGTTTATTGCAAGTTCTCTTCTTACTACTAATTCTTCAATATATTTTTCATTATTTACTTCTTTATAAATATATAAAGGTGATATTTGTCCAAAATGTAAATACGGCGACATATTTGATTGATAATCTAAAGAAGGATCATTATGTAATTCATCATATTTATTTATTTTACTTTCGACAAAAACAGATAAATGTTTTTTTGCTTGAGAAGTTCCTCCAATAAAATATTTACTTTTAGATACAGAGTTATCTTTAAGATATTTTTCCATATTATCAAAATTAAAATAATCATCAATTTCTATACTATTTTCTATACTTTCATATACGAAATCTTTTATATATTTACTCAATTGCTTATTAATTTTATTTCTAATAGTTGCTGCACTATATTCTTCTTTATTTGATACTTCTTCTATTGGTACAATAACATTTGTTTCTATTTGAACAAAATTTATATTTATCTTTTTTGAAACATTATTTCTCCATTCAATCTCTTTTTTTAAATATCCTCTGTCAGTAACTAATAATACAGCATCTTTTGAAAGTTCTATGATACCCTCATCAGGATTTTTTAATTCAATAATCATTTTAACATTTCTTAAATTTAATGAGCTTTTAACTTCTTTTAAACCTTCAATCATAAAAGAATAATGTCTATAATTGGCTTCCGGGAAATCATTTGTTATTACAAAATAAACAATTAATGGCTTTTCTAATTCGTTTGCTCTTCTAATTGAATACTCTAATGCATGGTTATACTCAGATCTTTGACTTGCTTGCATCCAATATACAACATAATCTCCATTTATATTAATGGCTTTATTATTCAAGTATTTTATTCTTTCTTTATCAATCAATTTATACCTCTTAATTGAAATATATTCGTTTGTAAATATTTACAAGCAAATAGTTTCAATATTTATTTATTAGTTCTTTCACTAATTACTCCATCAACAATTTCATAAACTTTATTACAAAACTCTAACATTCTTTCATCATGAGTTACCATTATAGTTGCTTTTTTTTGATCTTTTGTTTCTTTAGCTAATAATTTAACGACTTCAAAAGCTCTCTTTGTATCTAAACTCGCAGTTGGCTCATCAGCAAAAATAACAGACGGTTGATGATATAGTGCTTTGGCGATTGCTGAACGTTGTCTTTCTCCTCCTGATAATTCATTAGGATATTTATTTTTAAATTTTTCTACATCTAGTTTCAAAAACAATTCATCCATCCATTTTTGATTAACCTCAGAATTAGTAATTTTATTATATAAAACCATTTGTTCCTTTATTGTTAAAAACGGAATTAAATTAGAAGACTGTAAAATAAAACCTATGTTTTCTAATCTAATTTTTGATTTTTCTTTTATATTTAAATCACTGAAAGGTTGATCTTTCAATAATACTTCCCCAGTTGTTGGTTTTTGTAAACCTCCTAATATTGTTAGAAAAGTTGATTTTCCGGAACCAGAAGGTCCAATAATACCAATTAATTCTCCTTCATACGCAACAAAGTTTGTTTTTTTAAGTGCATTAATTATGTTATCCCCTTGTAAAAAATCTTTAGTTACATTTTTCATCTCTATTAGTGGTTTCATTTTAACCTCCTATTGCTTTCAATGGATCAATTTTTAATACTGCTTTAACTGAGAATAAACCTCCGAAAAAGGAAAACAATATAAACGACAAAGTAATTATTATATAAAATAAAATATTAATCGCAAAAGGAATTACGTTAGAAAGGAATATCCCTGTTAAAATTGTGAAAAATAGACCAATAACAAGACCAATAA
>JAAYGD010000050.1 GCA_012727915.1 Mycoplasmatota bacterium
AGATGGGTAGTTGGACCAGAAGGAAAGGGAATATTTACAAGTGAAGAAGATATGATGTCATATTTGAAAACTGATGAATTGTTAGGGATTAGTTTAAAAGATAAGACAGTAGAACAATATATAGAAGAAAACAAACAAAATTATCAAAACATACCACTAATAGCAGCAATGGGAATGGGGGTTGTACAATCAACCGCAACACCAACACCAATGATTGAAGATGAAACACCGAGTTTAATAACATTAGAACAACCATATAAAGATTCACTTGAAGTTAATATGCCTGAAGAAAATAATTTTGTACAAAATAATAGTGGTTATTTTATAAAAGCTGATGATTTAACAAGAAATAATGTAAAGGATTTTAATGATATTTTTTATAATAAGTTTGAATTGCCTATTGAAGAAAGAATCAGTTTACTTAAAAATCAAAAAAACGATTTAATTATTCAAGAAGTGGAATTAGGGACAATTTCAGCTTCAATATCAGGGCCAAATTCATCTCAACAACCAATTGCAACTCCAACAATTCAGGGAGAAGAAATTGTTAATGATTCGTCAGACACATTATCTATTCGAAATAAAATTGAAAGGCTTGAATTAGCAATTAATCAACAAGAAGCTTTATTGAAAGAAACTAGAGATTTAAATAGAAATGGTGGTTGGTTCGGTAAAGATGGAGATATTAGATTGCTTGCAGTTAAAAGAGATAAAACCTCTGATCCTACTAAAATATCTTATTATAATGAACAAATTGAAAAAGTAGTAGAAAGTTTTAATTCTAGAATTAGCTCTCAAGAGTTTATTCCTATTGACGATTTATTAAATTCAAATAATATATAGTTTAAATAAATAAGTATAATTAATAGGTAACAAATAATTTTAATATTATATATTTTAATAGCAACATTGAATGATTTATGTGATATAATTTAACTATAGTATAAAAGGGAAGTGTGATATGACAAAAATTTTAGATTTTTTGTATGATAATTATATATATGTTATTATTATATCTAGTTTTCTTATTATTACTTTAATTGGTTTTATTAGTAAAGAATCAAAAAAGGAAAATAAAGTTGTAAAGAATAATGAAGAAAACTCAAAAATAAATGAAATAAATAATATTGAAACTAATACTGTAGTTGAGCAAGAAGAAGTTATTCCTAATAATTTTCAATCTGTTGTTCAAGAAGAAACAAAACCTAATATTCTTCAGCCTGTAGTAGAAATTGGGACACAAAGACTTCAAGTTAAACTTGAAGATGACAATAATAGTAATGTGGAACATAAGAATCCCGAGATTTTCAAGTTAGATGATACAATTATTTTAAATAGAGAAGAACTGGATAAAGAGGTTGATATTATTGAATTTGAGCAAACAAAAGATTTTATTTCAAATAATGATATTCCAAAACCAATAGATTAAAATGTAAAAAGAGACAAAATTCGTTGACAATTTATGTCTTTTTTAGTAAAATCATAGTCGGTACATTTTAATCCCATTATTTGGTTTTCCGAAGAAACCTATTTATAATGAGAAAGGAAAAAAATTAATATGAATACTTTTATGCAAAGAAAAGAAGACATAAAAAGAGAATGGTTTGTAATTGATGCTACAGATATTCCTCTAGGAAGATTAGCGTCAAAAGTAGCTATGGTATTAAGTGGAAAAAATAAAGTTACTTATACTCCACATGTAGATTGTGGGGATAATGTTATTGTAATAAACGCTTCTAAAGTTGAATTAACTGGTAATAAACTAGATGATAAGATGTATTATAATCATAGTGGATATCCAGGAGGATTGAGAGTTAGAAATGCTAGAACAATGAGAGACAAGTATCCTACTGAGATGATTGAAAGAGCTGTTAAGGGAATGCTTCCAAAAGGAAGATTAGGAAGACAAATGTTAGACAAATTATTTGTATATTCAAGTAATGAGCATAAACATGAAGCACAAAAACCTAAAGAAATGATGGTGAATTAATATGGCAGAAAAAAAAGTATATATTGGAACAGGACGTCGTAAATCATCTATAGCTAGAGTAAGAATGACTTCAGGAAAAGGTAAAATAACTATTAATAATAGAGATATGAATGAATATTTACCATTTCCAACATTAGTATTAGATTTATGTCAACCTTTAGATTTAACAAATACTAGAGATAAGTTTGATATTGAAGTAAGTACTTATGGTGGTGGTTTCTCTGGACAAACAGGCGCAATACGTTTAGGTATTACTAGAGCACTTTTAAAATATGATGAGAATACTGATCCTACTAGTGACACTTCATTTAGAAAGATACTTAAATCTAATGGTTTAGTTACAAGGGATTCTAGAAAGAAAGAACGTAAAAAATACGGACTTAAAAAAGCTCGTAAAGCACCACAATTTAGTAAAAGATAAAATTGACTATAAACTATTGTTTATAGTTTTTTTATATATATTTGATTTTGATGATATACTATTAAATTGATATGAAAAAATATTAAAACTCATAATATATACTATATAAATTTGAATCACAGTTTTTTCCGGTAACATATGAAAGATTAGTAAATATATTCTTTGAGTATTCTGTATTTTTGTTTTCATATAGTATTTTATTGGTTTCATTTATTAATTTAATTGCTTTTTTTATAGAAATATCATATAAATCAAAAAAAGAGTAGCTATATATTTCTTTTTTTGAACAAGGATGATTCCATTTTTTATTTTTAATATTTAAATAATAGTCTTTGTTAAAAGATGGTTCTGCATATGATATTGTTCTAAAATTAAAATCAAAAAATGGTAACAATTTATCTATCAATGTATATATATAATATTTAATTTTATATGGATCATACCTTAGTAAGTAATATAAACTTTTCATTATTAAAATGCTTTTATAATAATATTTTGATATGTTTAATTGTTTAAATGTTTTTTCAAATGTATAATCTATAGTTGTATTTAATTCATTATTAAATTTTTTTATTTTAAAAAAATCTTTGTGAATTTTTATTTTATTTATATTTAATTTTTCTCTTTTACTTAAAAAGTATTGATCGATATATTTTTCCATATCACTATGTAATCCTTTATATTTTTTCGTGTGAGGTTTATTTTTGTTATATACTCCTGTTTTATAGAATACATAAGGATGTATTGTTGAATCTAATGTATAGTGTAATATGTTTCCATATAAGTAAGACATTACTTGTTTATTAGACTCTAATTTATTATTCTTAATATAAGAAATTAAATTATAAAAATAATCTTGAGTATTAGTTCTATGCATTTTTTCGCTTAATTTTTTCATTTTTTTTGTTTTGGAATAATTAAAAGAATAATAAAAAAACAATATATCAGGGCCTTGTGAAAATATTTTAAGTAAATCTAAATCGATATATTTTTTAAGTTTTAATTTTTTATATACATCATTAGCAAAATAAGCATGTGTTATAGTACTTGGCATAATTCTCCTCATTTATATAATATAATTTTTTATACAAAAAATCAAATTTTTTATGGTATAATTTTAATGGTGATACTATGGCAACAAAAAAAGAATTTAAAACTTTAGACCAACAAATACTTATATTAAAAAATAAGGGTTTGATAATAGAAGACGAGGAAAAAGCAAAAAATATATTATTTAGAGAAAATTATTTTTTCATAAATGGTTATAGGTATATTTTTTACAAATCACAAAATGATAGAGTATTTATCGAAGGTACTACTTTTGATGAATTATATGCTTTTTTTATATTCGATAGAAGTATTAGAAATATTATGTTTAAAAATATATTAATAGTTGAAAATAATATAAAATCAGTTATGAGTTATATATTATCAAAGAAATATGGAATAAAAGAAAAAGATTATTTAAAAGCTAGTAATTTTTCGAGAGATTATTCTAAATCAAGAAGAATAAATGATGTTATTGGAAAGATGAAAAGACAAATAAAAATAAATAGTAAACAACATAGCGCTACATTACATTATATTGCTAATTATGGTTATATTCCTATGTGGATTATGGTTAAAGTGTTATCATTTGGAATAATAAGCGAATTATATTCAATATTAAAAGATGAAGATAAAAAAGAAATTGCTGATTACTATAATGTTGATACTGAAGACTTGGAAATATTTTTATCAGTAACTGCTAATTATAGAAATTTATGCGCACATGAAGATATTTTATTTGACCATAAAACTCAAAGAGATATTCCTGATACTGAATATCATAATATATTGAAAATTCCAAAAGTAAATGATGAATATGTTTATGGAAAAAATGATTTTTTCTCGGTATTATTAATTATGAGACACTTATTATCAGAAGAAGAATTTAGATTGTTGGTTTATGAAATAGGATATGAAATAGATTTGTTGGATGGAAAAGTATCATCAATTCCTTTATCCAAAATATTACATAGAGTAGGTTTTGTTGATAATTGGAGAGATATATTGTTATAGGAGGAAAAAATGAAATCAAATAAAAAGTATATTTTAATATCTGTATTAATATTTTTCTTAGGTGCTTTAGGAATGTACTTATTAATAAGTTATGTTCCTTTAAAGACTAAAACAATTACTGAGGTTAATAATGAGTATAAAATTGAAGAAACTGCGGTAGAACAAGCTATAGATAAAGTGTATGATGCTGTTGTAGTTGTTGAATCTTTTTCAAATAATAGAAAAATTGGAACTGGAACGGGTTTTATTTATAAAAAGGATAATAAATATGGATATGTTATGACTAATAGTCATGTAATTGGAAATGGAAATCAAGTAAAAATATTATTATCTGATGGAAAAGAGATAGACGCTAAAATTTTAGGAAAAGATGCATTATCTGATATTGCAGTATTATCAATATCTTCAAATAGTGTAAAAAAAGTAGCGGAAATAGGAAATAGCGAAAATACAAAACTTGGAAACACTGTAATAACTGTTGGAGCCCCAATGGGGAGTGAATATAGTGGTACTGTAACTAAAGGTATTTTATCCGGAAAAGATAGAATGTTAACTGTTAGCTTAAGTAGTTATAGTTCTAATGATTTAATGATAAGAGTACTTCAAACTGATGCTGCTATAAATCCAGGTAATAGTGGAGGGCCATTGGTTAATATTGCGGGTCAAGTAATAGGTATTACATCATTAAAATTAGTGCAAAGTGAAGTTGAAGGAATGGGATTTGCTATTCCGATTGAAGATGCAATGAGATATGTAGAAGATTTAGAAAGTGGTAAAGAAATATCTAGACCTTTTATAGGAATAGAAATGTTAGATGTTAACGAAGTATATTCATTATTTATTGAAGGCATAATACTTGATGAAGAAATAGAAAAAGGTGTTGTTATAATCAATGTTACAGAAAATTCTCCAGCAGAAAAGATTGGATTAAAAAGAGGAGATATTATATTAAAAATGGGAGATAAAGAAATTGATAATAAAGCACAATTAAGATATGAATTATATAAATATAAGGTTGGAGATAAATTAAAAATATTTGTTTATAGAGATGAAAAAATAAGTGAATATACTTTAACATTAATAAGTAATGAAAACTAATATATAAGGTGGTATATTATGAATGAAGGTTTGAAGGTACTAAAAAGAGACAACAAAAAAGTTGATTTTAATGGTGAAAAAATCGCAATTGCAATAAAAAAAGCTTTTGATAGTAGAGAAGAATTCATTGAAAAATATACCGATGATGATATTAATAAAGTTTATAATTCTGTATTGGAAGATATATATGATAATTACTTTGAAAAAGCTTATATTAAAGTTGAAGAGATACAAGATATAATAGAAAAAATGTTAATGAAATTGTCTTATCAAGATGTTTATGAATCTTTTTCTAATTATAGAGATAAAAGATCAGAATCTAGAAAGATGTTTTTATCAGAACCTAAACAACATAAATTATTAAAAGCTATTGAAAAAATAACTTTAAAACAAGATATAATATTAAAAAATAATGAAACACCAATGGATGTATTATTAAATTATGGAAAGATTATATCTGAAGAAATTTCTAATGCTTATTTAATAAATAATAAATATATTGGATATCATGAAAGTGGTCAAATATATATTTCTGATGTAGAATATTATCCAGTTGGAGCTTTAGATTCATTAGTTATTGATTTAAATAAAATGGTAGATAAGAACAACAAATGCAATTATGACATGTTGTCGTGTTTTGAATATATAAAGTTATTTTTAATAAATTGTTCGAAAGAACAATACGGAAATCAAGGTTTAATGAATATTGATGAAATATTAAAAGAATCTTTATTGAATACTTTTAAAGAGGAATTTAAAACAAAAATATATGAGTATTTAGATTTTAATGGGTATATTGATATTGTAGATATAGATTCTATTAATAGAGATATTATTAAGTTAAATACTATGTTAATTGATATTGATAATTATTATAAATATAGTAAGAAAATAAAACAGATAGAGTTTATATTTGAAAAGGCTTATGAGAGTTCTATATTGTCTGCAGAAAAGATTTTGTATAAATCTCTATATAGTTTTTTACATACATATATTAACAATAACAAGTTAACTATAAGTATAGGATTAGATACTTCTTATGAAGGTAGAATGATTACTAAAAATTATTTATTATCTTTGGATGATAAAGTAGAAATAAACACGTTATTTAGTTTATCAAAAGGAATAAATTACGATAAAAAGGATATAAATTACGATTTATTTGTATTAGCAAGTTCAACATTAGAAAAAGGATATAAAATTAATTTTAATATACTAGATTATTATGAGAAAGATTTAAACATATTTTATTTTGGTGACGGATCATGTTTAATGGATAGTAAACCTTTATCGGGAAGAGGATTTTTATCAAAGACATATTTAAATCTAGCTAGAATAGGAATAAAAAACAATAAATTAGGTGAAACAAAAGAAATGTTTTTTGTAGAATTAGAACATATTTTGGATATTGTAAAAGATCAATTGATAGAAAGATTCAATTTTCAAAGTGAAAAGAAAGCATCGGATTTTCAATTTATAATTGGAGAGAATATTTATGCGGATTCTAAAGGTATTAAACATAATGAAAAAATAAAGAAATCAATAAAGAATGGATTTTTAGGAATTGGAATTATAGGATTAAGTGAATGTATTAAATCTTTAGATTATAAAATTTCTGATGAAGAAATAGTTGAATACATTAAAAATTTAATTAATATATATAAAAAAGATCATAATTTAAATTTTGTTTTGATTGGCCCTAATATAGATATTTCAAAAGAGTTTATTGATATAGATAGAGCCATATATGGTGATATAAAAGATGTTACATCAAAAGATTGTTATGATTATGAATTCAATCAAAAAAACAATAATTATTACCAAACAACATTTGATGGTGGATATAGTATTATTAAAGATATAGATTATAAAGATGAAGAAAGTGTAATTGAATTTA
>JAAYGD010000051.1 GCA_012727915.1 Mycoplasmatota bacterium
TAATAAAAATTATGATAAGTATAACTGTATTCCTAATTGGGCAAAAAAATCATTAGAAAATCATATGGTTGATAAGAGAGAGTATATTTACGATTTAAAAACATTAGAAAAAGGTTTAACTCATGATGATTATTGGAATACTGCTCAAAAAGAAATGGTTATTACAGGTA
Source organism: Mycoplasmatota bacterium (assembly GCA_012727915.1). Taxonomy (GTDB): domain Bacteria; phylum Bacillota_I; class Bacilli_A; order RF39; family UBA660; genus JAAYGD01. The sequence continues at coordinate 171 of JAAYGD010000051.1, forward strand.
AAATGCATGGTTATATGAGAATGTATTGGGGAAAAAAGATTATTGAATGGGCAAATAATCCTGAGGAGGCTTTTAGAGTTATGACATATTTAAATAATAAATATAATATTGATGGAAGAGACGCAAATTCATATGCAGGTATAGCGTGGTGTTTTGGGAAACATGATAGGCCTTGGAAAGAGAGACAAATCTTTGGAATGATAAGATATATGAACCAAGAAGGACTGGATAGAAAGTTTAAAATGGATGAATATAAAAAAATCGTTGACAATCTCAAATTGTAATATTATGTAAAATATATACTAAAAAGTTGTATAAAAACAAATTTATTGATAGAATTAAGAAAGATAGGAGGTATATATGAAAAGAAATGGAAGAAGAAATTATTTTATTATAGCATTATTTTTATTAGTTGGTTTGTTAGGAGTAGGTTATGCATTATTTGCAGAGAGCTTATCTATAACAGGAACAGCAACATCTACCGGTACATTTGATATAGAGTTTTTTACAGCAACTGTAACTAGTAGTTCAAATGCTGGAGAACCAACTGCAACAATAAGTGGTGACAAAAACACTTTAACTCTTGTTGCAGATACTTTGTTAGTGCCTGGAGCTAATGTTCTTTATACTGTTGAAGTTAAAAATGTTGGAAATGTATCAGCTGATTTAACAGATGTGTTATTAACTGATGATAATGACCCGGATATAACAGTAACTCTTGATCCTACTTTATCAACCCCACTTACTATTGCGCCAAATGCTACTCATAGTTTTACAATAGAAGTAGAATGGGATTCTGGTTCTGGTAAAGGTTCAAAAACAGTTAATTATACAGTTGATTTAGATTACGTACAAACCCCATAAAAAGAATATAAAGCCACTAAGTGTGGCTTTTATTTTATTGGAGATTATATGATAAGAAGGAAGAAAAAAAAATTAAAAATATTGTACATGGTAGTAATAGTAATTATTATTCTTTCTTTATCTGTTGGATATAGTTTGTTTGTTGAATCAATTAACATATTTGGTTCAGCAACAAGTATGCCAATAATATCTGGGCCAGATTTAGATATTAATTTAATTCCAAATGGAAGTATATATACTAATGGAACTTATCCCGCAAAAAGTATAATTTTCCAAAGTGAAACATTAAATAGTAATGAACTTACTGTAAATTATACAAGAGATGGTACTACTGGAAAAAGGAATAATATTTCTATATCAATTAATTTTACAAACAAATATCATTTAAATTTAACTTCGGGTACAACATCTTCACAAATTATTTCTGGTACTCAAATTACTAATTTATCTTCTGTATTAAGTAAAACTGTACTTATACCTAATGAACAAGGAACTTTAACTGTTAATTTTACTAATACTAACAAGTCTGGAGCAAATTTAAGAATTGCAATGAGTTATATTGTAAATGGAATAACTCAATCTTTCTATTATAATGTTATAATAGTATAGAGGAAATTATGCAAAAGAATAAAACAGGGATTATATTATTTGTATTTATTTTTGTTATTGGGGTTTTATTACCTGTTTTTTTGTTTGAAACGGGTAAAATTTATAATTTGGTTATAAAACCTTTATCGTGGCTTTTTTTATTGGTTTTAACTTTATTGTTTTCAAAAAAGAAGACAAAATCTTATAATTTTGATAAAAAAGCTATATTTGAAATTTCTTTAATGTATTCTTTAATATATATTATATTATATTATTCTTTGGGATTAATAATAGGATATAGTAAATCTCCTTTTGATAGATCTTTATTAGGTATAATTAATAATATATGGATATTTATTCCATTTATTGTTTTTAGAGAGATTATAAGAGATTATATAATAAAGTTTTCAAACAAAGGTGAAAAAAAGTTAATAATAATTATAACATTAATTATGATATTTACAGATATATCCTATGCCTCATTTGAAGCTTATTCAAGTAGTCTTGCAGATATTATAGAGTTTTCTATAAAGACTTTTTTGCCAGCAGCTTGTTTAAATGTATTTTTGTCTTATATATGTTATAGAGAAAGCTACAAATCAAGCATAATATATTTAATTCCTATTATGATTATTAAAATTATAACGCCGGTATTTCCTTATGATTTGTTTTTTGTCTTAATTATAGTTGATTTATTAATACCTTTTATGGCTTTTTTAAAAATAGAAAATTTATATACTTTATCAAGCATGGTTTCTATTTATAAAAAAAATGATTTTAAATCAATTTTAGGTAAAGTATTAGGATTAATGTTTTTAGTATTTACATTATTATTTACTACAAGATTATTACCTATTTCTCCAATTGTAATATTAAGTGATAGTATGGCTCCATATATTGAAAGAGGAGATATTGCTTTAATTAAAAAAATAGAATCTTCAAATATTAAAATTAATGATATAATAGAATATAGAATAGATGATGTTTATGTTATACATAGAGTTGTAAATATAAAAAAAACAGATAAAGGTTGTGAATATATAACAAAAGGAGATAATAATAAATCAGTTGATTCAAAAGTGGTGTTGCCTAATCAAATAAATGGAAAGTTTATTGGTTATGTTCCTAAAATGGGATTTCCCACTATTTGGATACGAGAATTTTTAGAAGAAGCAAGAGGATTAAAGATTAAGGAAGGGGATAGAATATAATGAGTGAAAAAACAGAAAAAAGAATTCTTATTGTTTTACTTATTGTCTTTTCTATGATTTTTGTTCATGCTTCGTATAATATAGTGACCTTGTTATTGGAAATAAAAGGTAATGAAAATAGCATGGTATATTCAAATAATTCTAAAGTTGATTATAGTGTTTATATAAAAGACAATGAATTTGTTAATGAAAAGATTTTAAAAGCTGGTGAAAATTATATTAGTTCTCTTACAGAAAAAATAAATATGACTCTAGAATATATTTATAGTTCTAGTGAAGATTTAAAATTGAGTTATGATTATAAAATATACGCAACGATTTTTGGTTTTTATAATGAGATCCCAACTGAGGGATATAATAATCCTGTTATATGGAAAAAAGAATTTAGTATTAAAGAGATTGTTTCTAAAAATATTAGTAGCGCTGATAATTTCAAAATAAAAGAAAATTTTGATATAGATTGGATATTATTTAATGAAGAAGTAAATAAGTTTAAAGAAAATTTTTCTATTCCAATTTTATCTAGGCTTGAAATAAAGATGGATGTAAACATTAATGGTAGTAACGATAATTATGCAATGAAAGAAAATAAATCGGTTGTTGCTTATATACCTTTAACAGAACAAGTATTTAATGTAGATACAGTATTAAATGATTTTGAAGAAAAAATATTACAATCTAACGATTTAAGTATTGTTCAAAATAATCAAAGACAAATTATTTTGTTTTCTATAGTAATTGTAATTTTATCATTTTTAATAATATTTACAATAAGTAGAATTGTTTCATTTAAAGCAAATAAATCTTTCCATAAAAAGATCGATGAAATAAAGAAAAATTATAATGAAATAGTAGTAGAAACTAAAAACATGATTAATACAAAAGGTTTAAAACCTATTGCAATCACTTCATTTGATGAGATGTTGAATTTAGCTGAAAGTTTAATATCTCCAATAATGTTTTATGAAGAAAAAAATTATGCTTGTTTCTATATTGTGAAATCAGATGTTATTTATATGTTTGTTTTGAAAAACAAACCAACAAAAGATTAATGAAAGTAATGTAATTGTTTGTAAAATCAAGATATTTATGTTATACTTTTTATGGTGAAAATATGAATAAAATAGTAGGCTTGGTAATAGTGTGTTTATACTTATTGTTTGTAATAATATTAACTTTATATTTATTCATGTATAACCGTTTTGGAGTATCTTCCTTGGGAGAAAACATTGTTTTTTCTAACGAATATTTAGATTCTTTTAGTAAGGGTTCTTTGATTATAATAAAAAGAGATTCAAAAAATATTAAAGTTGGAGATCAAATTTTATATTATAATTTTTATAATATGAGAGGAAACATTAATGAAGGAAAAATAAAAAATATTGAAATTGTAAATAAGGAAGAAAAAACAATAGAGCTTGAAAATGGAAGATTCCTTTCTAGTAGTTATTTAATAGGAAAAGAAGAAAACGCTTTTGGAATACCATTAATTGGATATGTTATAAAAGTTTTATCTTCTACTTTGGGATATTTGTCTTTTGTTATTTTTCCTACAACAGTAGTATTCTTTTATCAATTAAATAATTTGTTTAAGAAGCTTAAGTTTTTGAGGTAACAATTATGATAAAGAAAATAAAAGAAAACAAATTATTATTATTAATATTTTTATTACTATTCACTACAATTTTATCGACTATAGGTAGATTTGTTTATGATGAAACAAAGAAAAACTATTTTTTAACTCAAGATTTTTATTTTAATAGTGATAAATTAAAAGAAGTTCAAGCTAATTATGTTATTAATAATTATAATGGTGTTGATACATATGATATTGTAGTAAATGTTGACAGTATAAAAAACAATTTAGTTAAATCTACTGATGATATTGCTTATGATATAACATATAATTGCACAAGCAATGCTGATTGTTCTTCATCAAAAAGTAGCGGGATAATATATAGCACAACTGGAACGGATTTCTTTACTATATCAGCAACTCCAAATACAGCTTTGATTAATGGGCAATATATTGAAATTGAAATATTTGCTGAATCTACTAACCCATACGAAAAAGAGATAAGCGCAAAATTCAAACTAATAGTAGGTAATTATGGTTTGTCATATGAAATATATGATGAGGTGGATAGTCCATATTTGCAATTAAAAGTAACAAATACTTTGGATTATTATAAGGTTTTAGTTGCATTTGGATCATATAATATAGGTGATAAACTTGATTTGGAAACATATTTAGCGCTAACACCATCTGAAAAAGAAAATTGTGCATCAGCAATCATAAATTTAAGTTTTTCTCCATTAGATATATTATATGATAATGTAAGTGATATAAGCGAATCAATAACAAGCATATCTACTACAGTAATTGGAGGAAATGATTATGTTAATGCATTATCTTTCAAGATAGACGCAATATCTAGTATGATTGTAAGGTTTTACAAAATAGATGCAAGTGAAGACTATACATATCCGATTGTTAATCCAACACCAATAGTAACTGTGACTTATACTTTATAGGAGGTAATTATGAATTATAATATTATAAATGAATATATAAGTTTTTCAAAAATATGTATTAATAAATATTTGAAAAAGATTTTAGGAAAACATTATAATCAAAATATAGTTAACAGACTATTAAAAGTTTATGTTAATTCAAGATATTATGATGTTTATTTATCTTCAGGAAAAGATTTTGCTAATAATATAAGAGAAAACTTAGTTAATCTATCCGAGACTTTAAAAAAACAAGAAGATGTTAATCAAGTAGATTATGCTATCGAATCTTTTGAATATATTTTCTATTTTGATAATGTTATTGAATGTGAATCAATTAATGATAAAATAACTGAAATAGAAAATTTCCGAAAAGACAGATTGAATATAAATAGAAACAAGAAATTTAATATAGATTTATTTGAGACTATAAAAGAAGATTTAATTAAGAAAAAAGAGTATATAGAAACGATAGATAATAAGAAATTTGAATTTAATTATGAACTTACTAATTTAAATAATATATATGATGTTCAAATTAATCAGAATTTAAAATTTCCTGCTGTATATAATAGTGCAATAGTAGATAAAATATTTAAGTCCAGTGAACTTTCGCAAAGGAAAGCTGCAATAGAATTTTCTTTTGCTGCTCTAAAAGTATTAAAAGATGTTATTAAAGGGAATTTTAATTATAAGTATTTAGTTAAATATCCTAGTGGTGTTAGTAGTAAAAAAATGTTGACTAATAAATTATTTAGTATTTTAGATAATGATATGTTAAGAGAAAAAGTTATTATTAAATTAGATTATAATGATTTTAAAAATGAAAAAGAATCAATATATGAAAAGATAAGAAAAGGATTTAAATTTGCAATAATATTAAATGATGATTTTGTAGAAGAAGAAGATAATATTAAGCTGTTATATATATTTAAATATATATTGGTTAAAAAAGATACTAAGTTATTGGTTGAAAAAAGGTATAATAATATAATAAACATATAATAAGGAGCAATTATGGAAACATTTTTCAGATTTTTATTTGAAATGCTAACCACATTCTTTAGTGGTTTAGTTCATGTTGTTAAAGCAATTATTGCTTCTTTTGGAATGACTTTTAATTTTAAGTCATATTCTTCTATAGTCAGTTTTTATAAAAAAGATTTTTCTGGAATGGAATGGGTTTTTGTTGGTCTTGCTATATTGATAATGGTTATAATTGTTGCGGGTATTATATTTTTATTATTAATTTTAGTTAAAAAATATATTAGATTAAGAAAAACACTAGTAGAACAAGAGACCTTGCTAGAAGAATTAGCGGAGCTTAATAATCAAGTAGTTAATCTTATGAAAGAAAAAGAAGATATATTAGCAATGAAAGTATCACAATTAGGTCTTAAACCTAATGAATCATCTACTATTGAAGAAAATAAGGATGAAGAAAATAAAGAAGGAGAAGAAGAGCTATCTGATGAAAACATTAGATTCTCTAAATTACATTCTATAGATAAACAATATATTAATTATAAAGTTGAAGATTATGGTAATGCTTTTACATTGGTTGAATTAGTTGATATGTTTAGAAATTTTGCTGCTGGTCAATTAGGGTTGTTTTATAAAGAAGAAATGATTAGATTATTTATTTCTGCTTTAGCTTCCACTAAATTGATAATATTACAAGGTATATCTGGAACCGGAAAAACTTCATTAGCGTATGCTTGGGGAAAATTTTTAAGTAATGATTCATGTGTAGCCTCAGTTCAACCTTCATGGAGAGATAGAACTGAAGTTTTCGGATATTTCAATGAATTTACCAAAAAATTTAATGAAACAGATGTTTTAAAAGAAATATATAAAGCTGGTTATACTGATGATGTTTATACAGTAATACTAGATGAGATGAATATATCGAGAGTTGAGTACTACTTTGCGGAAATGTTATCTATTCTAGAAATGCCTAACAAAGACGAATGGATTATTGAATTAGTAGCAAGTTCATGGGATAGTGATCCAAAGAATATAATAAATGGCAAGTTGAAAATAGTTCCTAATGTTTGGTATATTGGTACAATTAATAATGATGACTCGACATTTATGGTTACTGATAAGGTATACGATAGAGCAATGCCAATAGATATAAATGAAAAAGGACAAGTATTTAAACCTAGAGAAGTGTTACCGCAAAAAATTAATTATAAATATTTAAACGGTCTTTTCGAAGAAGCCATGAATTCTTATAGTGTTTCAGAAGACACTTTAGATAAAATCGAAAAAATGGATGATTATGTAATACAGCATTTCAGAATAGCTTTTGGTAACCGTATTGTTAGTCATATGAAGAAATTTGTGCCTGTATATATGGCTTGTGGTGGGGAAGAACTTGATGGTGTTGATTACTTTATAGCAAGAAAAATATTAAGAAAATTTGAGCAATTAAATATTTCATATATTAGAGATGAAGTCGATGGATATATTGAATTTTTAGATACGACATTTGGAAAAGGTAAAATGAAGGAATGTATCGAATATCTATTAAGACTTAAGAAGAATACATAATGGGTGAGCGCTATGGATGAATTAAAAGTATTTGAATTATATAATGATTCTAACGATAAGAAAAAGAAAGATTTTTGGAAAACTGCCGATACTTCAATGGAGTTAACACATAATTATGAAAGAAATATTGTTGATGATAAATGGATTACTTTAATGGAAGATACTATACGTTATTTAGATAATATCTTAAGAAATCCAAATAGATTTATTATGAACGAAGAAGAAGTAGTTAAAATAGAGTTAGCTAGAAGAATAACCGTTGATAGTATTAAGCATTTATCTAGAAATACAAATTTAATTCAAGAATTTGATTTGGAAACCGGGGATGTTATGCCCTCAAAAATACTAAACATAAATAAAGAAGAGAATTATAATACCTATGAAAATAGATTTATATATAGTTTGATAAGAAATATGAGAACATATATAGATATGAAAAAGAAAAAATTAAATATTGGTTTTAAAGAAAAAAGCGATAAACTTATGAGTTATCAAGGAAAATCTAAAGTAGGAAAAGAAAACGTAAGTATTAATGTAATGTATAAATCAGCATTAGATAAAAGCGATTCTGATGAGGATAGTATTGAAAAAAGAATTGCAAAACTTGAGATGAGAGTAAGAGATTTAATGAACACCGATTTATATAAAACCATTGATAAATTGAGAATTAGTTTGATAATGTCTCCTATTAAAAAAACAAATTTAATTTTAAAAAATACAAATTTTCAATTTGCAGTAAAATTATGGAATTTCTTGCAAGAAAATGCGGAAGATGAAACAAAGATAGACTCTGGTAATAATGTTTTAAATAATGATGAAGAATTAAAAAAATTAATGGATGAAACTTTTATGTTGAATTATCTTGTTGTTAATTCAATTGAAAAGGATGATGATGAAGAAGAAAAACAAAAGAAAATATCTAAAGTTCTAATTAATAATTTAATTCAAAAATTAGTATTATCAAGCGAAAATATGTCAAAGAAAGAACTTAATCAAGCTATATCAGAACAATATAAAATGATAAAAAATCAAACTTTGGCAGATGAAAAAGAAATTGCAAAAATATTTAAGATGGCAATTAATGAATATACAAAGTCTATAGTAAATTTGAAATTGAGAGGTAAAAATGCAAAAACTAATAAATAATAAAGTATTTAGATATACATGGAAAACTATAAAAACAATCATTTCTATATTTATAGTATTGGTTATTGGAGTTATAATAACTCAAAGAGTTTTTAACAATAATGTTGCGGTATTTGGATATAGAATATTTACTGTTGCAACAGGAAGCATGGAACCCGAATATAAAGTATTAGATATTATATTTGTTAGAGAAGTTGAACCGGATACTTTAAAAATTGGTGATGATTTAGTATATATGGGAAAAGAAGGGGATTTTCAAAACAAAATTATTACACATAGAATTATCGACATAATAAAAGAAGAAAACAATTTTTCTTTTAAAACAAAAGGTATAGCTAATCCAACAGAAGATCCAATTATAAATGAAGATCAATTGTTTGGGAAAGTTATGTATAAATCAAAAGTCTTAAGTTTTATAAACAAAATAATAAATAATCCTGTTGGGTTTTATTTGTTAATAGTTTTGCCGGTTGCTATACTAATATTTTTAGAAATATTAGATAGATTTAAAGAAAAAGAGGTAATAGTAGAAGAAGATGGAAAAGAATAAAGACGCAATAAAAATACTTAAAAAAAGTATGCGATTGAAAGTTTTGCTATTATTAGGAATAATGCTAACTTTCAATACTTTTGCGTGGTTTGTTTATTCTAATACTATTAATAATACTATATCAACATATGTTAAAGCATGGAGAATTGAGTTTGAAAGTGGAGAAGAAATAATTGAACTAATTGAGTTTGAAATAGATGACTTGTATCCCGGAATGACAGAATATACTAATTTTATAAACGTCGTAAACTATGGAGATACCTCTGCATCTCTTTCTTATGAAATTGTAGACATAAAAATATTAACTGATACATATTCTTCCCCAACTTATTCAAGTTCTGTTTTAGAGGGGATGCTATTAAATGATTATCCTTTTGTTATTGAGTTTTCTTTATCTGAAACTGTTTTGCCTCCATTGATTGGAACTTCAGATTTTACTGTAACTGTAAATTGGCCTTATGAAGGTGGTAATGATGCTGAAGATACACAATGGGGACACGACTCTTATTCTTTTAAAGAGTTATATCCGGCAGAAACTGAAATAGTAATAAATGTTAAACTGCATGCTAACCAAGTTAATTAGTGATTTGAGTAAAACCTAAATTAACTGTTAAAATTGCTTTACCTAGATTGATAGAAGCCATGGTGTCATCACTATTATCCATTAATTCTGTTAAAGAATCATCCCAAGTCATATATATTCTTAACGTTTTTGTTCTTACGGGATTACTTAATAGAACTGAACCATTTATATCTAGAGAACCTGAAAGTGGAATTACAGATCCACCATTTTCGGAATATCCCGTAACTTGTAAATCGGTTACAGCACTAGATAAACTAATTTCAGTAGATACTTCATATGAAAATGAAACATCAACATTTGTATAATCTATAACTAAATCAAAATATCCTTCTGATAATGGTGCCATAGTACCATCTTTTACATGTTGATTAGTTATTATAGTAGGAGTTATTACATTGGTAATAAAAGAATCGGAAATTATATCTTGATTATTTATACTAATTTGCCATCTTGATATATCAACATTTGCGTCTCCCGTTGCTTGAGTAATATATTTAGCGTAAGTATCTTGTACAAAATTAATCAATAGAAAAAGAGATAAACATGCAATAATTAGTTTAAATTTACTTAAATTATACATAATATCGCCCCTTTTCTTAACTAAATGTTAACACATTTAGGGCTGTAAAATAATTAAAAATTTTTAAATTATACGCTATGTTTACGTTTTATAATAAAAAAATAAAAAAATTATTGTTTTTGTTTTGTTGAAAAAACCTTAAAATTGTGGTATTCTTAATTAGTATAGAATATAGGAGTTAAGTATGGCAGTTAGTACTGTAAAAGTTACAGCAAAACATATAAAAAAAAGAGAAAAAAGAATAAAGAAATTAATTATCTTAATAATTATTTTATTTTTGTTTTTATTGATAGTATTTGCCGTATTATCTCTTTTTTATAGAGGTGGAGATTTTGTTATAACATTAGATCCAAATTTAGCGCTAAAAAGTGGTTTGAAAATGTTTGATGAAGAAGAATTAAAACATGATAGATTGAAATTTTATGCTAAAGGATTAGAATTTATGGATAATATATCTATAAATTGGTTACCTAAAGATATTGATAATCATAAGGGTGGTTCACACAATGGAGAAAATTATATTGCATATACTTTCTATTTAGAGAACAATGGAGATAAACCAGCTGATTATTGGTATGAGCTTGTTATCGAAGACGTAATAAAGAATATTGATGATGCAATAAGAATAATGATTATACAAAATAAAGAAAGAGTTGTTTATGCTAAAATAAATGATGTTACTAAAAAAGAGGAAAAAGATACTGTTGCGTTTTATTCTAATGAACAAGCGATAATTGAACAAAGAAAGGCTTTGAAAGTAGGAGATACTGATAAATATACAATTGTAATATGGTTAGAAGGAGACGATCCTGATTGTTTAGACCATTTAATTGGTGGAGAAATTAAAATTAGTATGAGAATTATTGAAAGCCATATAGATTTAAAGGGGAGATAATATATGAAGAGAAAAAAATATATTATGTTTTTATGGTTGTTTTTAACGGCATTATTGCTATCTACAACTACTTTTGCATGGTTATCTGCAAACAGAATATTTGAAATAAATACGTTTGATATACAAATTGTATCTAAAGGTGGTTTAGAAATATCAGCAGATGGAAAAACATGGAAGGGTGTGCTTGGAATGCTTGATCTTTATGATGCAAATGAAACATATCCTAATAATCTAAATCAAATACCGGATACTATAAAACCTGTATCAAGCGGTGGTCAAATCGAAGATGGATTGTTAAAACTTTATTATGGGCAATCTAGTCAAGGATATGATGGAGATTATTATTTATCTTCTCAAAGAACTATTGAAAAAACATCTTTTGGATACGATCCTGATGCTAATTTTGTTGTATTTGATTTATTTTTAAAAACATCTTTTAAAAGAACTTTAAAGTTAGATTCTTTATCAAAAATTAGTATTATTGATGGCGAAGGAAGAGGAATAACAAATGCATTTAGAGTTGCGTTTTTAAATGAAGGAAATGCTCAAAATAATGATGCTATAAGTACAATACAAAATTTAAAAAAAGCAACAAAAGCATATATTTGGGAACCAAATTATGATACGCATACATTAATTGCGGTAGAACATGCAAGAGATTTATATAATATAAATACACAAGAAACAAATGCTTCGAAAATAGAATATCATGGAATCATTAATAATTTTAGTAGAAGTAGTAATGTAAAAACAAAAGAAGCAAATTCAAATTATTATCCTAATTTATTTGTAAAAGTACCAATAGATATATATACAACTAGAAATAATGAATCAGTAAATAAAATATTTGAAATTGAATCTGGAATAACTAAAGTTAGGATATATGTTTGGATTGAAGGCCAAGATGTAGATTGCGAAAATAATGCTGCATCAGTAAATGTTTCAATAGATTTACATTTTATAGCAGAACAATCATAAAAAGGAGGTTAAAATGAAAAAGATAAATAAAGCATATTTAAATATATTTATTTTATCTGTTTTCTTTTTAATTTTAATAGCATTTGCTGTTAGATTCGTTTTAACGTTGGGAGATTTAAATTCACCATATATTATTGATATTGATCAAGACTTAAGTGGAGTATATGACAATTTAGTGGTAGTAGATGATAGAAATAGGGATTATTTCTATTACAAAGGGTTAAATTATACTGAAAGTTCTAATGGTTTATTACCATCAGGTACAAATCAAAATATATATCCAGATTCAAAATTGGTGGATACAACAGTTATATATAATTCTACCGATCTAAATACTTCGTTTAAAGGTTATGTTTCATTAACTGAGTTGCAAGACGAGTATGAATATAATAAATTTTATCCAGTAAATGATAACGGTACTCCCGCAACGTATACTGATGATTATATAGTAATAGAGTTAATTGAAAATCCTTATACGAATAGACCAACCGACAAAGGGTTTAATGGATGGTATACATCATATGAAGGAGTAGAAATAAGTTATGATAATAATTATTACTTAAGATATGCTAAGGTACCAATAACATATGATTCTGGATATCCAGAAGTTCTAGAAATAGAATTTAATGCTTCTTGGATAAGCGCGAAAGTTGCAATGATGTCAAGTCATTCTTGGACTTCCGCGTTTAATGTTTTAGATTCAAAACAAATGACTGAAATTGATACTTTTTATGAAGCTTGGGTCCCTTACGACATGGCTGGATATTTTCATCAAGTTTATATTTCAAGAAATCAAAGTCAAGCAGGATATTACGATGTTAACGGAGTACTTCTAAGCGGAAGATGTCGAACACAGGGTGGGTGTGTGCTTTATCAATTAATAACAAGCGAACCTTTTGATCCTTTATCAACTTATTATGAATTATTAGGTGGAGTAATGACCCTTGTAAATAATGGAACCATTCCTCCTCCCACGAATGTTTCATATTATTTAAATGATTTTGATGCTACTTATAATATGGCAGGATTTTATAGACAAGTAACAATTCCAAATGGAAATTCTATTTCAGGATATTACAATAGTACCGGAGTAATTCAAACTGGTAACTGTGGTACCTGGGGCGGTTGTATTCTTTATGAACTGATTAATTACTATGACTCGCTCGGAGTAGAAGAAACAATAGATACGAGTGTGACATATTATTATATGGTAACTAGAGATACAAATATTATTGTATTAAACACAACATATACTACAATATGGGGTACGGGGGGGAATAAACCATTTACATTTACAAGTGTTCACAATGGAACCGATTACAGATCAAGTGGCGTTTATTGGAATGTTGCTTCGTTAATTATTAGAATATATAATGATGTTAATATTGAAAATATGTATATTAGAACAACATCAAATGTAAACAACACTGCACCTTCTAGTAGTACAAGTAGTTATAGATACTTATATGGAAATTGGAATAACGTAAGAATAGGAAGAGGAATAACTAGAAATGGAAATTATGTAAATTTTGAAACAATATTAGGAGGGGGTAACAACTCTATAGGAAGCAGGGGAAATACTAAAAAATACAGATTGATTGTAGAATCAGGTAGATACTCTTCTTTTTCATTGGGAAATGGAAGCGTTGGAACTTCTTATACAAATTATATTGAAGCTAAAGGAATTTATGGAAACGATTATGATAGAGCAACATCTAATAATTCAAACTTACAATTATATTATTGCGCATCAGGAACTTGGGGAGGAAGAGTATATGCTTCTTCAAATTCAGCTAGGATTGTGGATTTAATTGTTAAAAGTGGAGATTTTGGATATGGTGAGTATGATTATACAACCGGAATATATGTAGGAGGAAGACAAGGCGGAACTCACTATGCAGCAAGAGCAGCAAAAATCGAAGGAGGAGTAATATATAACCTTATTGGTGGGCCTTTATCAGATTCTAGTATGTCAAATTACAATGACTCATATATTTCTATGGTTGGGGGACAAGTAGGTGTAATAATTGGAGGAGCTGGTACAACCGCTACCTATGGAAACAGAATTATCCAAGTAACAGGAGGTTTAGTAAATTATAGTGTATTTGGAGGTTCAAACGGTTACCAAGGAACCGGTTCTGATGGAACAGTAATTGGGAGTTCCTTTATGTATATAGGAGGTAACTCAACAATTGGAAGTGATTATAACGTTGCTAATAATATTACTATTTATGGAGCTGAATCTGGTTCAGTTTTTGGCATAGGAAATGGAAGATCCGGATATTCATCAATTGGGTCTTCTAGTAGTTCTAACGTAATAATAGGAAATAGTACTACAATAAAAAGAAATGTTTATGGTGGCGGAAATTTTGGGGCAGTAGGCATTTCGAGTGGATCAAATACTACTTCAACGAATATTACCATTAATGGTGGAACGATAGAAGGATCCGTTTATGGCGGTGGAAATAATAATGGAGCTGGAAATGCAACTGTAACAGCTACCGTTAATATAGAAGTTAATGGGGGAGAAATAGCAGAGGCAATATATGGTGGAAGTAATACTTTAGGAAGCATATATGGTGATGTAAATTTAAGTGTAATCGGTGGGACGATAGGAGACTCTATTTATGGAGGAGGAAAAGGTGGATATCAAAATACAACTGCTTACGGAACATATGTAAGAGATGAAATTAATATAATCATTGGAGATACCGATTCAATACCTATTGTTACAAATAATATATATGGAGGAAGTGCATATGGTAGTGTTAATACTATCTCACAAACTCCAACTCTTTCAACTAATGGAATAAATATGACGATAGGTAATGTTAAAATATTAGGTTCTGTTTTTGGAGGTAATAAAGGAGCAGTGGGATATACTCCTCGTGTTGCAGGGAATATTGAAATTACTGTAAATGACGGAACAATTCCAAATTTATTTGGAGGTAATGACCTTTCTGGTACTTTACTTGGAGATTCAACATTATATTTAAACGACGGAACAATTACTAATGTATATGGTGGAGGTAATCAAGTTCAGGCCAACACCACAAATATATTTTTACAAGGTTCAAATGTTGGAAGCATGTATGGTGGATCAAATCAAAGTGGAGATGTTGACGAATCGAATATAACTTTATCGAGTGGTAATTGTACTACTGTATATGGTGGAAATAATGTTGGTGGAGAAACTGAAATTACAAATATTACAGTCAACGGGGGAACTTATACAACAATTTATGGAGGAGGAAATTTAGCCCCTTCAGTAACAACTAATATCATTGTAAATGGAGGAAGTTCAACAACAATTTATGGAGGAGGAAAGATAGCCGCTGTCGACACAACAAATGTTACTTTAAATGCTGCAACTATTCCAACTGTTTATGGTGGTGGAGAAAATGCAGATGTTACGGTTAGTTCA
>JAAYGD010000052.1 GCA_012727915.1 Mycoplasmatota bacterium
GCGACTTTTTTAACGAAAAGTCGTTTTTTGTTTATTTATAATTTTTTATATCAAATTATTGAAAATAGAACGTATGTTCGATATAGTGTTAATAGGGAGGATATATGAAAGAAAGTAAGATGCATTTAATTAACCAAATTTTTAATAACGAAGAAATAAGAACTATTTGGAACAAAGAAGAAGAAAAATATTATATTAGTATTGTTGATGTTGTTGGAGTTTTATCAGAAAGCGAAAATCCCCAAATATATTGGAGAGTATTAAAAAATAGATTGCGTAAAGACGGAAATGAAACCGTTACAAATTGTAACGGTTTGAAATTAAAAGCAAAAGATGGTAAATATCGTTTAACTGATGTTACAGATATTGAAGGAATGTTTAGGGTAATTCAATCAATTCCTTCGAAAAATGCAGAACCCTTTAAGCAATGGTTAGCAAGACTTGGTAGTGAGAGAATAGATGAAATTTATGATCCTTCTATAGCACTTCAAAGAGCGATTGATGTATATAGAAAAAAAGGATACGATGAGGCTTGGATTGCAAAAAGAATAAAAGTATTACAAGATAGAAAACAACTTACTGATCTTTGGAATGAGGGAGGTATTGAAGGCCCATTAGAATTTGCTATACTTACAAATGAGATATATAAAACATGGTCGGGTATGTCATCTAAAGAATATAAAGAGTATAAGGGTCTCCAAAAAGAAAATTTAAGAGACAATATGGATAATATTGAATTAATACTAACAGACTTATCTGAAGAAGCAACTAAGTTACTTACTTCTAAGAAAAAACCTAAAGGATTAAAAGAAAATATTAAAGTAGCTCACATAGGTGGTAATGTTGCTAAAGTAGCAAAAGACAACTCGGAAGAAGAACTTGAAGAGGCGGTTATCAGTAAAAACAATAAATTAAAGATTGAGTATATAAAAAAAGGCGTAATTGAAAAACAATAAAGAGGCATGTTTTTGTTGATAAAAACAATTAACAAATTAATAATATTGTGATAATATATAATTAGGAGGAATTATGAAGAAATTACTTTTAGCGTTCGTAGGGGTTTTAATATTAAGTGGTTGTACAAATAAGGAAATGGTTACATATTATGAAAATACAAAAGCAGGTGGAGCAATAGATAGCTATCAATTAGATTTAAGAATATATGGAACATATAATAAAAAAAGTTATTCTGAGATAGTAAGAGTTGATAATTATAAAGGAACTCAACTTAAGATAGATTATATTAGTAAAAATGATGCTAGATTAAATAGAGATGTAATTAAAGAAGAAGTGGTTGATCCAACTTTAGAAAGTAAAGAACCTAATTTTGAAGATCCAAATGGAGATCCCATATTAGATAGATTATCAGAAGATACTGCTATTTATGTAATAGATGGAAAGATTTATGAAAGAAAAGATGGAAGATATACTGAAATAGAATCAGCATTATATTCTAATCCAAATGTATATTTAGAAACTATATCAAAAGGAAGCAATATAGAATTCTTATTTGATGAAAAGATTGGTGAAGAAAATTATAAGGTATATACTTTTAAAGTAAGTCCCACTAATATGAAACCAATGTTAGATGATGGAGTATTAAAAGATTTAGAATTAAAAGAAGATGTATCTGCTAAGTTATGGATAGATAAAGATAGTAGAGTATATAAGGTAGTTTACTATATTAAAGACGGAACAGATAAATTAGAAATAAACGCTAGTATATTTAGAATTAATTCAATTACAGATATGAGTCAAAGAATAAGATAGATTTATCTATCTTTTTTATGCTATAATGTTTTTATAATAGAGGTGAACTAATGAATAACAAAGGATTTACTTTAATAGAATTGTTAGCAGTAATAGTAGTGTTATCTATAATATTAGTTATTGCGGTACCAAGAGTACTTGATGTAATAGAAGAAGCAGATAAGGAAGCATTTAGAATAACTGGTGAACAATTAGTAAAATCTGCAATAGACAGATTAGAGATGAATTCAATGTATCCTCAAGATGATAAGACATATGTAATAACAGA
>JAAYGD010000053.1 GCA_012727915.1 Mycoplasmatota bacterium
AAGGTATAATCTTTAACCCTTTAATTAGCAATTTAGAACCACTTGGTTTTTTCGAATATAATGCTTTACAAATGAATGCCTTTTGTGTTTTATCGGATAGTGGTACTGTTCCAGAAGAAAGCGCTATACTTAATTTTCCTGGTATTTCTATGAGGACAAGCACTGAAAGACCAGAAGCTTTAGATGCTGGAAGTATTGTACTGGGTGGAAATGATGAATTTAATATGCTAAGTTCCATTGAGATTGCTGTTAGTTCTTTTGTTTCTGACCGTAAAAATCCCGTTAGAGATTATCAAGATTTAAATGTAAGTGAAAAAGTAGTAAAAATAATTCAAAGTTATTATAATATTGTTAATGAAAGAACTTGGAGAAAAAAGTAAAATAAAGGAGTTAACATGAATAAATTAGTGCAAATTAATATTGTTTGTAATGGTAGTACTGGAAGAATAATGTGTGATATAGCGAAAAAAGCCGAAAAAGAAGGATTTCAAAGCTATATATTTTATGGTAGAGGAAATCCCAGTAAAGAGTTAAATTGTACAAGAATAGGCAATAATTTAAGTGTTTATTTTCATGTGTTTTTAACTAGATTTTTTAATAAACACGGTCATGGGTCTTATTTTGCAACTAAAAAATTAGTTAGAGAGTTAAAAAAAATTACTCCTGATATCATTCATTTACATAATATTCATGGTTATTATATTAATTTAAAAATATTATTTAATTATTTAAAATATGAATACAAAGGAAAGATTATATGGACATTACATGATTGTTGGTCGTTTACTGGCCATTGTACTCATTTTACAATAGTTGAATGTAATAAATGGCAAGGTAAGTGTTATAAATGTCCACAGGTTACAACTTACCCCAAAGCATTTTTAATAGATACAAGTAAAAAAGAATTTCAAACGAAAAAGAAACTATTTACAGGGTTAAATAATTTAACTATTATAACACCATCTAAATGGTTAGCTGACTTAGTTAAAAAATCATTTTTAAATGAGTATAAAATAGAAGTAATAAACAATGGAGTGGATTTAAATATATTTAAACCAACGTGTGATGAACGAATATATAAAAAATATAATATTCCTAAAAACAAAAAAATTATTTTAGGTGTTGCTAATATTTGGGGTGAAAGAAAAGGATTAAATGATTTTATTGAATTATCTAAAATAATTAATAATGAATATAAAATTGTATTAGTTGGAGTAAACGCTGTCGATAAAAAAAAAATACCTGCTAATATAATATGTGTCAACAGAACTGACAATGCTATTGAATTAGCAAAATTTTATTCAGCTGCATATTGTTATGTTAATCCAACATACGAAGATAATTATCCAACAACTAATATAGAAGCTATTTCTTGTGGAACTTACGTTATTTCATATGATACAGGAGGTTGCAAAGAACAAATAACTAATAATAACGGATTAATTATTCAAAATAGAAATGAAAAATCATTAGCTAAAGCAATATATAATTTTAAAAAAACTAAAGTTAAATCACCTAATTTTACTATTTTTTCTAAAGAAAAAAAATATGATGAATATATTAAATTATATTCAATGAAATGAGTTGTTATTATGAAAATTTATTATGTATCAACGCTAATATCAAAAAAGAAATTAGACTATATTTTTGAAAATTCCTCAATGAAGCCATTACAATCTGTTCAAAGATATCATCGATTATTATGCGAAGGATTGATATTTAATAATGTAGAAGTATGTGCGATATCGAGTATCCCAATATCGAGAAAAATTATGAAAAAATTATTTTGGCGTTGTAAAGATGAAAAAGAAAATAATTTAACATTTAAATATATATCGTTTATCAATATTAAATTTTTGCGACAAATATGTACATTATTTAATACAATTATGTTGGTTTTAAAAGCTATAATTAAAAGAAAGGAGAATCCAATTTTTATTTGTGATATTTTAAACAGTACAATTGCGATATCAACTTTATTAGTTTGTAAAATATTTAGTGTAAAATGTTTGGCAGTTGTGACAGATTTGCCGAGAGATATTAATAATAACAAAATTAGTTCGAAGTTGAATCAATTTTTTCAAAACAAATTTGATGGTTACATTTTACTTACAAAATATATGAATAAAATAATAAATACTAGGAATAAACCTTTCATTGTTATTGAAGGATTTGCCGATATAAAAAACTGTAATATTGAAAATAACATCAGGTACAAAGAAAAAATATGTCTTTATGCGGGAGGTTTGTACGAAAAATATGGTATAAAAACCTTAACTTCTGCTTTTCAAAAAATTGATGATAAAGAATATAAACTACATTTCTATGGAAATGGTGATATGGTTGATTATATTAAATGCTTAAAATCAGAAAATATTAAATATATGGGAGTATTGAAAAATAATGAAATGATAAAAAAAGAGACCCAAGCTACTCTATTAATTAATCCAAGATTCTCTGATAATGATTATACTAAATATTCATTTCCTTCTAAAAACATAGAATATATGTCAACAGGGACTCCTGTTTTAACGACAAAGTTATTAGGTATGCCAGAAGAGTATTACAATTTTGTTTATTTTTTTGATTTAGAAACGGTAGAAGGTTTTAAGAACACTTTAAATAAAGTACTTTCTCTTTCTGCTAAAGAGTTACATAAAAAGGGAAAGCTATCTCAAAATTTTGTTTTAAAGAAAAAAAATAATTATAAACAAGGATATAATTTAAAAAAATTCTTGATGTGTTTATAATCTTATAAGAGGAGGGTGATAAAATGAAAAAAAGATTATTTTATATTATTGCATTATTATTATGCTTATATGGAATTAATATATATATAAATACAATAATACTATTATTTCTCACTTTAGTGATGATATTTAATATTAAAAAAGATGAATTTTTCTACTTATATTTTGTGTTTTTGTTTTTTGATAACATTTTAAAACTACCATATGATGTAGGAACAATATTTAACAGTGCGGGCACTATATTTAGAATTTATGAAATATTATTTTTAATAAGAATTTTTCTTGATATTAAAAATAAAAAATTCAGCTTTTCTATAAATAAATTGTATTTACTGATACCAATAATTTTGATACCCACTTCTTTTTTATACAATAATATTATTGCAACATTCTCTTTAATTATAAATTTAGTAATTCTTTTTTATATTTTTACTAATAAAAACAAGAAAGTAAATTTTTATGATAATTTATTATACATAATGGCGTTAATTGGAGCTTTTACTGTTGTATATGGCTTATTTAGAGGAAATATAATTGATGAATTTTATTATAAACGATATTATTTTACAATAACAGATCCCAATTATTCAACTCTATTATTAAATCTTGCTTTGTTTTCAATATTAGGCAACAAGGTTGCGTATTCATATGAAAAAATTCTTGTAGTTTTATTATGTAGTATAGGGATTTTGCTAACTGTTAGTATTAGTGGCATTGCTTGTTTAATAATTTGTGCTTTAATATACTTATATATTACTAATAAAAAATGTTTTAAACTGATACTTCTGTTAATGATATTTATTGGACTTATATTTATTTCTATGCCATTAGGAGAACAAACGGTCTTATATGCAATAAGATTTAGAATCTTGAGATTTTATAATATATTTTATAATACAGATTTAAATACTTTTACTAGTTACAGATTGGAATTATTTAATAATTATTTAAAATACTTCTTCAAGAATGTTCCAATAATCAATGTTTTATTTGGGGGATTAAATACTGTTAGTGGTCAATTTTCTGAAAATATGGTTAGTATTTATAAATATGTTTCTCATAATTCATTTATTGATATTTTGTATATGACTGGTCTCATGGGTTTTATTTCTATCTTTGGGTTATATATTTACGAGATAATAAAAAATTTCAAAATATATGCAAAAAAGAATTATAACTCAGCAATAAATATTTTTATGCTTAAAATTATTATTTTATTTTATTGCACGAATCTTTCTATCTTTCCTTTCAGATATTTTTTAGCAATATTCATGCTAACATTTAATGAGAAAATTTTAAACTGTACTTTAAATTATTCTGCCGAATGTATGAAATTAATAAAATCTAAAAAAACAAGAATATTATGGATTGTCAACACACTATTTCCATACCCAGCAAATCAATTAAATAAAAACAAATCAGTTTTTGGTGGCTGGTTAACGTCTCTACATAATCAGATAATAAAAAATGATCAATTTAACCTAGCTATAGTCACTTCTTATAATGGTGATGAATTTAAATATTATTGTGATAAAGAAACTATTTATTACTTGATTCCATGCAAAAATCCTCAAAATTATGATCCTAATATAAAAGTTTACCTTAATCAAATACTTGATGATTTAAATCCAGAATTAATTCATATTCATGGGACTGAATATGCTTTTCCTAAAGCGATTTTTGAATGTGAAACCAAAATAAAAACAGTTTCTTCTATTCAAGGATTAATATCTGTATGTGGTAATTTATATAAGTCAGGAATTAGTAATAAAGAAATTATAAAATATATTACATTAAGAGATATGTTAAAATTTGACACAATTTTTAATCAGAAGAAAAAATTTGATAATAGAGGTAAAAATGAAATCGAAATCATAAAAAAATCTGATTATATTATTGGAAGAACTACATGGGATTACGCGCATTCATATGCTATTACGAAAAAATATAAATATTTTAAATGCAACGAAGTATTAAGAAAAGAATTTTACAACAATTTGTGGGATATATCATCATGTATTAAACACACTATTTTCTTTAGCCAAGCAACGTATCCTATAAAAGGTTTACATTTGATGATTGAAGCTTTAAACATAGTGGTAACAAAATATCCAGACACCGTTTTATATGTTGGTGGCGATAATATATTTTCTAACAATAATATTAAAGATAAAATTAAAAAATCTGGTTATGCCTATTATATAAATTCTCTTATAAAAAAATACAATTTAAAAAATAATATTGTCTTTTCTGGATTATTATCAGAAAATCAAGTAAAAGATAAACTATTAGAATCAAATGTATTTGTCCAAGCATCAGCAATAGAGAATAGTTCAAATGCACTAGGAGAAGCAATGTTATTAGGAATGCCTATTATTGCAACCAACGTTGGTGGAACTAGTGACATGTTGATTGATAAAAAAGAAGGATTTTTGTTCCCTTTTAATGACGAAGCTCTTTTGGCAAATTATATTATAAAAATATTTGAGGATGATAATCTTGCAAAAAATATTGGTACTGCTGCTCAAAAGCATGCTAAAAATACACATGATCCAAATAAAATTTATAATTCTATTTTTGAAATATATGATATGATTTTAAAGGAGGAGAAAAAATGAAAATTACTTTTTATTCAAATTATCTAAATCACCATCAGTTACCTATTGCAGAAGAATTTATAAAACTTGGAATTGATTATACATTTGTTGCGACAACCCCAATAGAAGAAGAGAGAATAAAACTTGGTTATGAAGATATGAATAAGAAATATCCTTTTGTTTTAAGAGCATATGAAAGTCCCCAAAGCGAGCAAAAAGCTTTGGAATTATGTGTAGAATCAGATGTAATAATCTTAGGTTCTGCTCCAGAAATATATCTACAAGAAAGACTAAAACATAATAAAATTACTTTTAGATATTCAGAAAGATGTTTAAAACAAGGGCTATGGCGTTTATTAGACCCAAGATTATTGTTAAATATGTATAAAAATAACTATAAGTTTAGACAATACCCCTTTTATTTGTTGGCAGCTAGTGCATATGCTTCTTGGGATTTTAAAGTATATGGGTCATTTGTAAATAAAAGTTATAAATGGGGGTATTTTCCCCAAAAAATTGATTATGATATAAATAAATTAATTAATCAAAAAAGAAAAAACCAAAAATTATCTCTTCTTTGGTGTGGCAGATTAATTGATTGGAAACATCCAGAAAAAGCTATATATATAGCCGAAAAATTAAAACAAGACGGTTTCAAATTTGAAATGATTTTAATTGGAACAGGTCCACTTAAAGAATTATTGGAAAATCTAATTAAAAGAAAAGACTTGAAAGACTATGTGAAACTTGTTGGAGCAATTCCAGCCTCAAATGTTAGAAAATATATGGAAGATGCAAATATATATTTATTTACCTCTGATTACAATGAAGGATGGGGAGCTGTTTTAAACGAATCTATGAATAGTGCTTGTGCAGTAGTGGCCAGTCATGCTATAGGTTCAGTACCGTTTTTAATTAAACACAATACTAATGGACTTATTTATAAAAATAATGATATAAACTCATTGTATAAAAATGTTAAAAAGTTATTTTCAAATCAAAAATACAGAGAAAAGATATCTATCAATGCATATAATACGATTTCAGAAACTTGGAATGCTTCAAAAGCGGCGAAGAACTTTTTAACTTTAGTTAAAATACTTGAAACTAAACAAAAAAACAACTTTAAAAATGAGCCTTGCGCAAAAGCTATGCCAATTAAACAAAATAGAATGTATGGGTTGATTGTTAATGATAAATAATTTAAAAAATAAAATAACCCATTCTTTGACTATGAAAAATTCTATATGGATGATAATAGCAAATATTATTCAAATGATAATAGCCCTTTTTATAAATAGAACAGTAGCTGAGTATCTTGATGTTGAAAATTATGGGATAATTAATTATGGAATTTCTTTTGTAGCCTTTTTTACTAGCTTATGCACATTGGGCTTTAATTCGATATTAATTAAAGAATTAATAAATAATAAAAATAAAAATGGCAAAATAATTGGTACTTCAGTCACATTGCGTCTTATTTCTAGTTTAATATCAATAATATTAATTTATATTATAATCTTTCTTTTAAAAGAAAATAATAAAGAAATTGTTTTTTGTGCTTTATTACAATCGTTGGCTTTATTTTTTGATGCATTTACTATTATCGGTTTGTGGTATCAAGCTAATTTAAAATCAAAATATGTTGCCATAACAGGTTTAGTTTCATATATAGTTGTTGCGATATATAAACTTACTTTAGTGTATAATAAGAAATCAATATATTGGTTTGCATTTTCAAATTCGCTAACCTCTATTGTTATAGGAACAATATTAATATTTTTATATTTTAAACATAAAGGACAAAAATTTTCATTTTCACTAGAAACCGGTAAAAACCTTCTTAAAAATAGTTATCATTTTATACTTTCTGGTCTGATGATAGCAATATATGCTCAGATCGATAAAATTATGATTGGGAGTATATTAGAAAATATATCTGCTGTTGGTCTTTACTCAGTTGCAACTACAATTATTACTTTATGGTCTTTTGTTCCTAATTCAATTGTTACAGCATTTAATCCCACTATAGTATTTGCTAAAAATGAATCTAAAGAAAAGTATATTCGTAGGTTGAAACAATTATATTCAATAATAATATGGCTTAGTATTGCTTATGCTCTATTCATAACCATTTTTTCAAAACAAATAATTGGAATATTATATGGAAGCAAATATTTAGGAGCCACTACTGCCTTAAATATATCAATATGGGGAGTATCATTTTCCTTTATTGGTGTTGTAAGAGAAATATGGTTAGTTAACAATAATATACAGAAATATTCCAAATGGTTTGCCATTTTAGGTGCATTGGCTAATATAATTTTAAATATATTCATGATTCCTACTTTTGGAATAGTAGGGGCTGCAATAGCAACATTTATAACTCAATTATTAACCGGTTTAATTGCTAATTTATTTTTTAAAGAAACACGTGTTAATTTCAAATATATAATAGAGGCTATGTTATTCAAATTTAATTAAATTTTTAAAAGGAGTAATTTATGAACGTTTTGTACTTATTTTTAATATTAATATCACCTTCACTGTTATTGTCATTAAAAAATAAAAAAGAAATAGGAGAAAATATATTTCTAGCTCTAATAATATTTTTAATGTTATTATTTATAATAGGAATATTAGGATTATTACAATATTCAGTATTAATCATATCCTTTATTTCATTAGTTTGTTTTATATATAGTATATTTTGTATACATAAAAATAAACCAGTAATTAAAAATATTTTATTTAAACCATCTTTAATTTATACAATAATTTTGTTTATTTTGGCCCATTTTTTATTCAGAAATTCATTTATGAATAAATGGGATGAGTTTTCACATTGGGGAATATATGTTAAAAATATGTTTAATGAAAATGTTCTTTGGAATAGTAATTTTACATCTGGTGCAAATGGTTACCCGCCAATTGTTTCAATATTTCAATATTTTTTAATGAAATTAAATAATTGCTTTTCTGAAGCCGATTTATTTAAAGGGATGTTTTTGTTGTCAACTATTCCTCTTGTTTCTTTTTGCAAAAATCTAAGTTTTAAAAAACCATTAGAAATGATATTTTACATGGGGTTGTTTCTTACAATTCCAAGTATTTTATCGTATGATTATTTAAATAGTATTTATGTTGATACTGTAGTTGGAATTTTCTTTGCAGTATCTGTAATCAAATTAATTACGAATCAAATAGAAACTTATAATTTAACAACTTATGTTTTGGCTTTAACAATACTAATCCTCATGAAATCAATAGGTATTGTAGTAGTAGGTATATTTTATTTAATACTATTAATTGATATAATTTTTATTAGAAGAAAGGAGTATATTGAATATTATAATAGCCATTTCAATAAAATCCTTGACAAAGTTAAGTTGCTAATCGTATTAGCACTACCTTTTATATTTCGCATAATATGGTCTTTATTCCTAAAATATTTTGCAGTATCATCAAAGTTAGGGAATATTTTTATAAATTATATTAGCAAACCAACCGCTGCAATGGAGCTTAAAAGAAAAACTTATTTTCCTACTGTGATTAACGATTTCAATGCTGCAATTTTTAAAAGTAATATTGGTGGAACAAATTCTATTATATCTATACCTTCTATTTATTGGATTATTTTATTAATTATATTATCATTAATAATAATGGAATATTTAAAAAATCACGATGATAGAAAATATTTAAAATTATCTATAATTTCAATAATAGTATCTTTTGTTCTTTATTCTGGGGCACTTTTATATTCATATTTATATTCTTTTGATATAAAAGAAGCATTAATATTAGCTTCTTTTACAAGATATATGATAACAATATTAATTGCTACTATAATGATTTTTATATTTACTGTATTTTTTATAAACTTTAAAAATGGATTTACTAATAAAATAGTTATGTATATTGTTATGGGAATCATTATGTTTACTATAAGAATTCCAGAAATGTTAATAATATGTAAAAATGCAATTGTAGATACAAAATCATATGAAAAATTTAATGAACCGTATAAAAAAACAGATGAAATAAAAAAATATTTATCCACTGATGATAAGGTATATTATATATCATCCGAATCGGAAGGCTTTGATTATCTAGTCTTTAAATATAAACTAACGCCAAATGAAATTCAAAATTCTAATTATAGTATTTGTTCTTCATGCAGCGATGAAAATAAAATAGCAGTTACACCAGAGAACTTTTTGGAACAACTAAAGAATTATGATTATTTATTTATTTACAAACATGATAAAGATTTTTATAATGATTATCATAATGTATTTGAAAATTTACAAATTATAGAAAATAAAACATTATATAAAATTATAAGAATTAATAATAAAATAAAGTTAGAAAAAGTTGTGTAAATGAGAAATCTTTCTATGGTAGAGTAGCAATGGAACAATTATTATAAAAGAAAATAAAAAAAGTATAAACAAAAAAACTTATTGACATATTATTTTAGTAGTGGTATATTACTATTGCGATTAATTTGGGTTTTGCTAACTTTGGCAAAACTTAATTTAAGAATTAAAAAGATACACCCGGATATGTGTAAGGAAGGAGAATTATTTTATGCCTACAGTAAATCAATTAGTTAGAAAAGGAAGAAGTACAAAAGTAAGAAAAAGTAAATCACCGGT
>JAAYGD010000054.1 GCA_012727915.1 Mycoplasmatota bacterium
AATAATGGAGAATATAAAAGGGCATTAGAATTAGTGTTAAATACTATAGATATGATTGAACCTGGAATTCATAAGAAATTACTTGGTTTGTATGAGAAAGATAGTTAGGAGAAGTAAATAAGTTTTTGCTCTAGTTAAAGAATTACATATTTTTTTCAGAAAAAAAGTGATATAATTTTATTGTAATGGAGGAGATTTATGTCTGGTAACAAGGGATATACTTTAGTTGAAGTTCTAGCAGTATTAATATTACTTGCTATAATATTTTCAATAGCAACGCCAAGAATGTTAGATTCAATAGATGAATCTAAAAAAGCTGCATTTAAAGTATCATCAAATTCAATTATGAACCAATTACAAAAAACATATGCAAAAGGAGAAATAGAAGTTCCATCAAGTGGAAAATTATATGTAATAGAGAATAATGCTTTTGTAGGAGAATCAATAAATATAAATGGTGTATTGCCAGATTCGGGAATTATTCATATAAGTAAAGATGGAGAAGTTGTTTTTTCTTTATATAAAGAAGATTATTGTGCTGTAAAAGATATTGGTCAAGATACTATAACAGTAAGCAATAATTATGCTGCATGTATAATAAATATTCCACAACCAGTATCACAGGATTGCTTTTCAAGAGTTGATGATGGAGTTCAAGTAACAATAACAGACTATGATAATTCATGTCCAAAGAATGTAATAATACCAGATACATTAGATGGATTACCTGTAAGGATTATAGCACCTATGGCTTTTTATGGAAATCAATTAACTAGCGTAGTATTACCAAGTACTTTGAAAATAATAAGGCAACAATCATTTCAAGGCAATTTATTTACAAAATTAGTAATACCAAATGGAGTTACAACAATAGAAATCTGGGCTTTTATTTATGGTAGAATTATCGATTTAGTTATTGCAGATAGTGTAACAAATATAGGTTTTAGAGCTTTTGAAAATAATAATATAAAAACTATTAAATTCTCAAGTAATTTAAGTGAAATTAGAGAAGAAGTATTTGCACATAACGATATTGAAAACTTGATAATACCCAATAATATACAAAAAATTTCTTTTGGAGCTTTTGGATATAATCCTTTAAAAACTATCGATATTGGGTCGGGTCTTAATGAATTTAATTATTCTTCGGGTCAGTATTCATCAAATAATGCTAATGTATTTTCTATGTCAGATGATTTGCAAATAACAATATCCCCTTTAAATCAATATTTTGTAGCTTTAAATGGAGGCATATATTCAAAAGATATGAAGGAAATAGTGTTTGGCACTCCTAGTGTTGCAAATAATATTCCAAGCCAAGTAGAAACGATTGGAATAAGAGCTTTTTCTAACATGAATACAGAAAATTTAATTCTTTCGGGTAATATAAAAACAATTAAAAGTGAAGCTTTTTATACTAATAATATTTCAAATCTTGTTATTTCTGAAGGAACCACAGAAATAATGAACGGTGCTTTTTATGGAAATCAAATTTCAAATTTAAGTATTCCAACAAGTGTTATTAAAATTGGTACTCTTGCTTTCAATAATAACAAATTACCAGATAATCAAGCTTTTATTTATGATAGAAATCCAGATGGAAGCCAAGATGCCACAAAATTAATAGGATACGGAGGAGCAAAAAAAAATGGAATTGTAATACCTACTAGTGTAAATACTATTAAATATGGAGCATTTTATTATTCTGGCATTTCAAGCATAACGATTCCAAATACAGTACACACAATAGAAGATATGGCATTCTATTTAAATAATTTATCAAGCATAACAATTCCAAATACAGTAACATTTATTGGACAATCTGTTTTTAGCAGGAATAATTTAACTTCTATAGTGTTACCCGAGAGTA
>JAAYGD010000055.1 GCA_012727915.1 Mycoplasmatota bacterium
GAACATTACTTAATTAATAATATAGAACAAAAAAATAAAGTAATTGATAAATTACAAAATATAATGAATACTATGCACTTAAACAATTAACATAATTATGATTTGTTTGTGGGAAGTGATGTGATAGGCTTATTAGCAAACGGCTTAAATTGAAGCTGTTTGCAAGCCGTACAAATCACATTACTGGGTTCATGCAAACAAATTTATTGCTATATACTATAAAATGTGTGTTATAATTAGGATGTAGATTTAATCAATGATTTTTTCTTAAATGAGTCCAGTTAAGGCTCCAATAAAAATTAAAAAGACTCATATGAGTCTTTTTTTTATAATTCGCTTTTTTCCAATCTTTATATTCTTTTTTCATACATTTGACACAGGGTCTATACCCAGCTTCAATAGCGTTTTTTTCATTATCGAAGAAAACTCTATTATATATATAATATCCTTTTGATATCCAATAAAGCGCACTATAACAATCTAATTTACCATATGTTTTTATCTTTTTATTACCCCCTAATGTACCTGGTATCTTTGAAATATGTTCTTTATTATTTGAATCAATTATTTTATATTCTTTTTTTCCATGTGTTAAAAAATTATCTTTTACAATCTTTAATAAAGTTAAATATCTTTCTTTTGTATCTTCATTGCTCAACAAATATTCTCTAGTTCTTTCTTGCCCTTCATCATAATTAGGACTTTCATCTTTAAATTTTTCCTTAGCTAAATCTATTATTTTATTATTAATCATATTATAATAATGACTTCCAAAACTTGTCATGCATCTCATTATTTTTCCGCCTAAAAAATCATTTACTATTAATGATGTTATCGAACATTGCCCTAAACTGGAATTGTCTTTATTCCAATTATCTTTCAAAGAAGAAACGCATGTTTCTTTGGACCAAGATAATTTTAAAATATTGTCCAACTCATTTAACATAATACCATCCTTGTTTAAAACCTTTAATGTTTATATTTAAATAATACTGAAGGTCTATGTCCTCCCCCTGTTTTCATTTTATCAGTCTTTTCTACTTTGTTAGCAATTATTCTTCTAAAAGCGGGATCTAATAATTTTTTTCCTAAAATAATTTCATATACTTGTTGCAATTCTCCTAAAGTAAAATATTCGGGCATCATATTAAATACTATATCGGTATATTCTAATTTGTTTTTTAATCTTGATATACCTGAAGCAATAACTAAAGCATGATCAAACGCTAATAAATTATTGTCTTCAACTGCGTATTTATACCTATCTGTTGTCTTTTCATATAATATTTTTTTTATTTTCAAATTAATAATTTCTATTCCATTGTTTAAATTAATAAATATATTGCTTTTTGTTTCTTTATATTCAACATTAAACCAAGATGTATTAGTAGATAAATCATCATTTAATTTATCTTTATCTATTAATGCCATATATGCTGTACTAACTATTCTCATTCTTGGGTCTCTATTTACATCACCAAATGTGTATAATTGCTCCAAATAAATATCCTTTAAATTTGTTTCATTTTTTAATATTCTTTTAGGAGCATCTTCTAAATCTTCATCAATATTTATAAATCCACCTGGTAAACACCATTTCTCTTTAAATGGATAAGTATCCCTTTTTACTAAAAGAATACTAAAGTATTTTTCATTTAATTTTCTATAATTCTCTTTTTCTCCACTTGATACACTAAATATTAATACATCAGTAGTCATAGATAATTTTTCAAATTCATTAGAATTATAATGCTTTAAAAAATCTTCTTCACTTTTATATTCCATATTGATTCCTTTCTAATATCTCTTCCTCAAACATATCAATTAAGTTATTATAAATATATTCTTTATTTTTTGATCTTTCTTTGTGTTTTGTAGTTAAAGTTAAACAATAAAATATGTCTTTATCACTATCATATATACTAATAAATATTTCATTATCATTTCCAAATAAATTTTTATTATCTTCTCTATTTATTTTTCCAGTAATCCCTATTCCAAAATTAGATTTAGTATATAAAGAGATTGCTTTAGCCATTTCTTTTGCTACTTCGATATTATAAACTGAACACTTATCTATTGTATCTTTTGATACTCCTAATTTAATCTTATATTCATTAGAATAAGTTACAGCTCCAAATTTAAATACATCACTGGAACCTTCAATATTAGTTATTAAATTCGAAACAAAACCACCAGTACACGATTCCATAGTGGATATAGTCAAATCATTTGTTTTTAAATACTCAATTATTTTATTCATTAAATCCCTCATATAAATTATTTTTCAATATATACTCTATTATATCACTATCCAATAATTTATTTAATTCATTGTATTTTTTTTCTAATATTAATTTTCTAATATTGGTTGAAGATATATTTATTGATTCATAATTTTCTATTAGTATAAAAGAATCCTTCTTATTAAATCTATTTATATAAACATACGGGTCTAATATTTCTCTTTTCATTACTATTACTTTATTTAATAGTATTTCATCAATATTTTTCCATTTATCAAAATTAATTAAATTATCATCTCCAATAATTAAATATAAATCATTATAATATTTTTTTAATTCATTAAGAATTTGATAAGTATATTTATAAGAATTTAATTTAGTATCAATAATAATTTGATCATTTTCGTAATATTTTAGCATATTTATTCTATTTTTAATATTTACTAAATTATTCTTTTCCCAATAGGATTTAGTAGGAATGATAATTATTTTATCTAATATTTTATTTTCCAATAAATAATTTACTATATTAATATGTCCCTTATGAACAGGATTAAAACTTCCTACGTATACTCCTACTTTCATATTATCTCCTATAAGTTGGTATATTAAATTTATGTTGATTATTGTCATGCATTTTCTTTATTTTATTTCCAACTTCTTCATTTACTCCTTTAGGATCAACCATATAATTAGCAATATCTTTATAACTTACTCCCAATTTATCTTCATCTGATAAAGTTGATAATCCATCAGCAGGTTTCTTATATAAAACAACTTCCGGAACTTTTAATACTTCACCAATTTTTATTACTTCTTCTACAGTAAAATCCGCAATGGCCGATATATCATGAACTGAATCTCCACCTTTTGTGAAATATCCCACAAATAATTCACTTTTATTTGAAGTACCCGCAACTAAATATGTCTTATTATTAAGACTCGAAAATAAAGCTGCCATATAATATAATGTAGACATTCTTAATCTTGGCTTTAGATTAATATCACTATTTTTAGTTTGAAATTCATCATAAGAACCCATATTTACTAATTCTTTTTTAAAAGAATCAAATATATTAGTTAAATCAAAATTATATAACTTAAATCCATAATAATCACTTACTAACTTAGCATCATTTCTATCTTCATCTTTTGAATGACAAGGTAAAGTAAAACCTATTACATTATCTTTCCCTAAAGCTTCTACTAATAAAGCTGCAACTACTCCTGAATCTTTACCTCCACTTATACCTATTACTGCTCCTCCTAAGTTATGCTTGTTGTAATAATCTTTAATAAACTTTACTATATTATTTTTTTCTTTAATAGCATCAAATTTCATTTTAAACTCCTTTCAATTAGTTTTTTAGTTTTATGTAACGCTAACTTTGAATTAGCGCCCGTTATATATCCCATATCTTCTAATTCAAATACTTCTTCATAATTTAACAATATTGGATAAGTGATTTCATCATTATCTAAATTTTGATTCATTTTTTTAATACAATTTAAAGCTAAAAATATATAATTATAAGCTTCACTGCATCCTTCATCTTGATAATATGAATCGATTTTAATCCAATCATCTGAAACATAACCAGTTTCTTCTAGTAATTCTCTTTTCGCAGATTCTATAGGTAATTCATCTTTTTCTATATAACCTGCAGGGAAATTAATAGCTACAGTATCTTTTGTAAACACTCTTGGTTCAATAACCATCAATATTTCTTTTTCTTTTGTTATTGGTATTATTATTGATGCACTACCATCTTTATTACCTTTTAGTAATTTCTCTCTTTTAATAATTAATCCATTATTTAATGTAATAAAATAGGCTTCACTTTTTAAAAATGTTCCACTTTCTTCTTTTACTCTATTAATTGTCTTATATTCTTCATAATATTTTTTTATTAAATCCATTTTTTCTTTTCTCATTATTTCAATTCCTTTGTTTTAATTTTTACATTATCATGTATCATTTGTTTTTTTAATTCTCTCAATTCATTTGATAAATCAACATAATATTCATGAGGATTATTTATTCTTTTTATTTCCGGATAAATAGTTTTAAATTCTTCAATACAGTATTGTCTTCTTTCATGAATATTAGGAAGTTCATATACTTGTTTTCCATTTATATATATTGGAACTAACATATTTCTTACATTAAAATTTTTTATTGTTTTTTTCTTCCATTCTTCTACTGGATTAACTAAAGTATATTCATCCTTAGGTTCTTCTTCATGACTTAAAGTTACTAAGTCTCCCACTGCATATCCACTTTCCTTATCATAAAATCTATATAATTTTTTAACTCCAGGAGTAATTGTTTTTATTGAATCATCACTTAATTTTATTTTAGGAATTATTTTGCCTTCTTTTTCAATCGCAACTAATTTATAAACACCTCCAAGTCTATCATTAACTGCTCCTATATTGTCACCTACTCCTAAAGAATCAAATATAGCTTCTTCATCAATCAAAGATTTTATCTTCTCCTCATTTAAACTATTTGATAATGTAATTTTTGTATCATTTAATCCTGCATCATCTAATATTTTTCTTGCTTCTTTAGATAAATACGCTAAATCACCACTATCTATTCTAATACCTTTCAATCTATAACCATTTGGTTCCAAATATTCTTTTGCAACTTTTATTGCATTTGGAATACCAACATTTAAAGTGTCATATGTATCTACTAAAAGAATACAATCATTAGGATTAAATTTTGCAAATTTCAAAAAAGCTTCATACTCATTATCTGATTCACATACCTCACTATGGGCCATAGTTCCCATTACAGGCACATCATATTCCATTCCACATTCTACATTACTTGTACCAACACAACCCGCTACATAAGCATATTTACTGGCTTCAACAGCACCTGGAATAGATCTTCCTCTTCTTGCTCCAAATTCCATTATTGGTTTTTCACTTGCTGCTTCTAATATTCTTTTAGCGGCAGTAGTAACAATAGTTCCGTGATTAAAATTATTTAGTAAAGCAGTTTCAATAAATTTTGCTTCTATAACATTTGCCTTAACCGTTAATACTGGTTCATTTGGAAATACTGGAGTGCCATCTGGTACAGCATATAGATCACCAGTAAATTTTAAATTTTTTAAATATGATAAATATCCTTCACTAAATTTATTAAATTTTCTTAAATAATCTATATGCTTATCTGTTATATCAAAATTATTAATATATTTTATAATATTATCTAATCCTCCAGATATTGCATAACCCCCTTTTAAAGGATTAGATCTAAAAAATAGATCAAAATATTCTTTCTTTTCGGTTTCTCCCGATTCATAATTTGTATAACCCATTACTATTTCATAAAAATCTGTAAAAAGTGTATTATTCATTTTTTCCTCCATATCTCTTTACTAATTTAATTCCTGATTGTTCCATTAATTTAAATGCCATGTTATTATACTCATCTCTATTATGTGACTCAGAATTATAAGTTTCTACTGCATTTAAAGGTAATGTAATATTAACTCTTCTATCAATTTGATCAAAGTAATTTTGAAGAGGTATTGCTAAGTTCATAACACATATATCAGTACAACAACCCGTAATTATAATTTCTCTTAATGCTTTCATTTTTTCTATATCATTAATAAAATCTTTAGCATAAATAGTACTTGTAGAATTCTTACTATAAGATAAACTATTTTTTTCATAAGGTAATAATTCATCTACTAACTCAGATTCTTTTGTACCTTTAACGCAGTGTTCTGGATATCTGTCAAATTCTCTACACCCTTTATTGTGACTATCCTTAATAAATGCAAGTCCTTCTCCTTCCCTTAAAGTTTCATCAATCAATCTTAATTGTTCAGGAATTATAGATTCTATTTTTCTATCAGACATAATTCCTTCCTTTACGAACCCATTTACCATATCGACTACAATTAGTAATTTTTTTAATTCTTCTAAATTTTTCATATTTACCTCCTTTTTAGATAGAATTTTCTTTCTGTTATTAACATTATATTAATAACAATTTAATTTGTCAATATGTTTTTAACATTCTGTTAATAAGATTGTAAAAAGATGAATTTTTAATTCATTTATGATATTATATTTGAAAGGAGGTCTTAATGAAAAAGACATTATTAATTTTAGCGGGAGGTATGGGTAGTAGGTTTGGTGGTTTAAAACAAATTGAACCAATTGGGCCAAATGGTGAATTTTTAATTCATTACTCTATATATGATGCGATTAAATCGGGATATAACAAAATAATATTTATCATTAAAGAAGAAAACTATGATGTTTTTAAAGAAAAGGTAGGAAGCAAGTTAGATAAAGAAATTGAAATACATTACGTATTTCAAAAAAATGATGAAATAAAAGAAAAAATAAACATTCCAGAAGATAGATTGAAACCTTTAGGAACAGCACATGCCATTTATTGCGCAAAAGACATTATTAAAGAAAACTTTACAATAATAAATGCAGACGATTTTTATGGAAGAGAATCTTATCAATTATTAAGTGATTTTATGGAAACAAGCAAAAACAATTTCTGTATTGCGGGTTATGTTTTAGGAAATACAGTAACAGAAAGTGGTTCAGTAAAAAGAGGTGTTTGTATTCAAAAAGATTCAAAACTAATTGAATTAGTTGAAAGCAATATTGAAAAGATTGAAAAAGGATATAAAGCAAGCGCTTTAACAGATAGTAGAGATATAAAAGTAACTTTTGATACTTTAGTATCTATGAATATGATCTCATTTACTCCAAAATTATTTGATTATATCGAAGAAAACATATATAATTTCTTTAATAATAATATAGATAAAATAGATAAAATTGAATATTTAATACCAGAAGTTATGAATGAAATGCTTCAAAAAAAGTTGGTTGAAATTTCAGTAATAAAAACTCCTGCTAAATGGTTAGGTATGACATATAAAGAAGACAAAGATATAGTTGAAAAAGAAATTAAGGATTTAATTAAAAAAGGAGTATATCCAAGCATATTATTTTAAAAGAAGTTGATAATTCAACTCCTTTTTTTAATACTTATAAATCCAATTTTGTTTTCTTTTATAAATTCAATTACACTTTCTTCATCTTTATAATCTATATCTTTAATAATACTATATCCACCATCAAATGTTGTTTGGTAATAATTATTGTTTTTTTGATTGAATTCATAATCATAACAATCTTTTGA
>JAAYGD010000056.1 GCA_012727915.1 Mycoplasmatota bacterium
CAAAATGAGTATAAGGGCGCAGAAGGAATATGAACATGCCTAGTAGATTTATAAAAGAAATAAATAAAGAATATTTAGAACTTGAAGAGACTTTACCTGAAGAAAAGGAATCTTTTGTTGATTCGTTTTATGAAGAAGATGTTTATTATGAGGTTGGAGAACATGTTTATCATGATACATTTAAAGATGGTATAGTAGTATCTGTAGAAAACAAGCTTGTCAATATAGCTTTTGGTAAAAAATATGGAATAAAAAAATTAATGAAAAATCATAAATCATTAAGAAAGATATGGTGAAATATGAATATTGAGTTAAGAATAAAAGAACTTATTAATAAAATTAATGAATGGAATTATCAATACTATAATTTAGATAATCCTACAGTTTCAGATCAAGAATATGATAGCACTTTTAAAGAATTAGAAGAATTGGAGAAAAAATATCCTCAATTTAAAGATGATAATTCACCTACTAATAGAATAGGTTCTACAATAATAGATAAATTTGAAAAAGTTAAACATAGAATTCCTCTATTTAGTTTAAGTGATGTTTTTAATGAGATGGAATTAAGAGATTTTGATAATAGAATTAAGAAAGAAGGAATAGATCCTAAATATATTTGTGAATTAAAAATAGATGGATTATCAGTATCTTTATCTTATGAAGAAGGAATATTAGTAAAAGCAGCTACAAGAGGAGATGGCGTTATAGGAGAAGATATTACTAATAATGTTAGAACAATTAAATCTATTCCATACAAATTGAAAAAAAATATTAATATTGAGGTTCGTGGAGAAATATTCATGAATAAAGATACTTTGATAAAAATCAATAAAAAAAGAGAGGAAGAAGGATTAGAATTATTAAAAAACACTAGAAACGCTGCAGCAGGTAGTGTTAGAAATTTGGATTCAAAAATTACAGCATCTAGAGAATTAGATTCATTTATATATCATATTCCTAATGCTTTAGATTATAATATTCATAATCATAAGGATTCATTAAAATATATAAAAGAATTAGGATTTAATTTAAATGAAAAATTTAGATTTGCCAATAATATAGAAGAAGTAATCGAATATATAAATGAATTTGGAGAAGTTAGAGAATCATTGAAATATGATATAGATGGAGTAGTAATTAAACTTAATAATATTGATGAGCAAGAGCAATTGGGATATACTGCAAGGTATCCAAAGTGGGCAACAGCATACAAATTCCCTCCAAAAGAAGTTATTACAAAATTAGAAGATATAATATTTACTGTAGGAAGAACAGGAAAAATTACTCCTAATGCAGTATTAAAACCAGTATTTGTTCAAGGTTCATTAATAAAAAGAGCCACATTGCATAATTATAATAATATAATAGATAAAGATATAAAAATAGGAGATATGGTATCTATTAGAAAAGCTGGAGATGTAATTCCAGAAGTAATAGAGTCAAAAAAAGAAAGAAGAACTGGTGAAGAAAAAGATTTTAAAATGATTGATACTTGTCCTATATGTAATTCCAAACTTGTAACAAATGAAAAAGAAGCTAATCATTATTGTATTAATTATAAA
Organism: Mycoplasmatota bacterium; assembly: GCA_012727915.1. Classification (GTDB taxonomy): domain Bacteria; phylum Bacillota_I; class Bacilli_A; order RF39; family UBA660; genus JAAYGD01. The sequence goes on from JAAYGD010000056.1 coordinate 1,566, forward strand.
TGCGATGCTAGAAAAATAGAGTCTATAATTCATTTTGCTTCAAGAAACGCTATGAATATTGAAGGTTTAGGAGAAAGAATAATTGAAGATTTTTATAATATGGGATATTTAAAAAGTATAATAGATATATATAAATTAAAAAATTATAAAAAAGAATTATCTGAATTAGAAGGATTTGGAGAAAAAAGTATAAATAATTTGTTAAATAGTATAGAAAATAGTAAAGATAATTCTTTGGAAAAATTTTTATTTGCTTTAGGAATAAAACAAATAGGTTCAAAAACTGCAAAAGAATTAGCGTATAAATATAAAGATATTAATAATATTATAAATACCTCAAAAGAAGAATTATTGGAAATAAGAGATATAGGAGAAATAATAGCAAATTCAATAATAGATTATTTTATAGATAAAGATAATATTAAAACAATAAATAAATTGATAGATTATGGAGTTAATACTAAATTATTAAATGAAGTTGAAGTAATCAATAAAGAGAATATGTTTTATAATAAAACAATAGTAATTACAGGAACTTTATCAATGCCTAGAGATGAACTTAAATCAATATTAGAATCTTTAGGTGCAATTATAAATGATAGCGTTACTTATAAAACAGATATTTTAATCGTTGGTTCAAATCCTGGCTCAAAATTTAATAAAGCAATAGAACTAAATAAAACAATTATAAATGAAGAAGAATTAAATAAATTAATACTACATTAAAGTAGTATTTTTTTAACGAAAATCTACGAATTTCTACATTACTTGTTGATATTTTATAGAGGAGTTTTAATTTTTTAAAAGAAAATTATTACTAGAAGGAGGTGAGTATATGCAAAATTATGAAATAAATTCAGATACTTTGGCAATAATTCCAATAAGTAATTACAAATCTAAAATAATTGAGAAAAATAGTGAACTTGAAGTAGATATGACTCCTATGAAAATAATAGACAATAGCTGTAGATATTTTGGAAGTTCTTATAAAGGAAGATTCTTTGGCACAAGAAGTTTGATTGGAGTAAGTCATAAAGCTCCTATTATTGTTGAAGAATCAAGAGAACTAATATTTTTTCCAACTAGTTCGCCTAGACAATATGAATGCGCGTGGATTTCATTAAAAAATATAAATGATTATAAGAGAACTCCTGATGCTTCAATTATAATATTTAATACTGGGTATAATTTAGAATTAGATATGTCATATGGTTCTTTAGATAATCAAATATTAAGAGCAGCCAGGTTAGAATCAGTACTTAGAAAAAGAAAAGTTGTGTAAAATTTAATATAGACATATACAAATATATTTATTTATCAGCTATAATAAATAGGGTGATTGTATGCTTGAAACTGCCTTAGAAGTATTAAATATTATAGAACGACATAAATTTGAATGCTATTTAGTTGGTGGTTTTGTTAGAGATTTTTATTTGGGCATAGAGAGTAAAGATGTTGATATTTGTACTAATGCTAAATCTAAAGATTTATTAGAGTTATTTCCCAATGCAAAAATTCCAAAGGAATTATATGGGGCAGTAACTCTATTTTTTAAAGATGTAAGATTTGAAATTACTACTTTTAGAAAAGAAATTAAATATGAAAATAGAAAGCCTATTGAAATAGAATATACCAATAGTTTTATAGAAGATGTTAAAAGAAGAGATTTTACAATTAATTCTTTGTGTATGAATAGCAAAGGGGAAATAATTGATATATTAAATGGAAAAGAAGATATTGATAAAAAGATTATTAGATGTATTAATGACCCTAATGTATCTTTAAAAGAAGATCCTTTAAGAATATTAAGAGCAATAAGATTTTCAGCCCAATTGGATTTTGAATTAGATAAAAATTTATATAAAGGAATAAAACAAAATAAAAAGTATTTGGATATTCTTTCATATAATAGAATTAAATCAGAGATAAATAAAATATTAGCAAGTAAAAATGTAAAAAAAGGAATTGATTTAATTAGAAAATTATCTTTAAATAAACAACTTAAATTATATGATTTAAACAAACTATCATATATAAATGATATTATAGGTTATTGGGCGCAAATAGATAAAGAAAATGTTTATGAATATACTTCAATTGAGAAAAAGAATATAAAGCAAATACGAGAAATAATGAAAACAAAAAAAATAACTAATTTTGAATTGTATAATTATGGATTATATATTTGTTTATTAGGAGCTCAAATATTAAATATAGATAAGGAAAAAATAATAAATATGTATAAGGAACTTCCAGTAAAGAGTAAGAACGAAATAAATATAACGGCAGAGGAAATTTCTACTTTATTAAAAAAAGATTTAGGCTCTTGGTTAAAACCAATTTATGATGATTTAACAAATAAAATATTGAATAAAAAAATAGAAAATGATAATGAAATTTTAAAAAAGTATATTAAAGATAAATACATGATATAATTGAAATAGGAAGTGATTTCTATGAATAATAATATAATACAAACATTAAAAAAAAGAAACTATATTGTTCCTTCTTATATATTAGATAATTATAAAGATCTTAATATAAATTATGATGCTTTTATTTTGTTAATTTATTTTATAAATCAGGATGATCCAATAGTAGTAAATTATAATAAAATTGCAAAATTATTAAATGCAAATAACAAAGAAATAATGATTTCTATAGAAGAATTAAAAACAAAAAAAATTATTGAAATAAATTTAAATGAAAATAAAGATAATAAATATGAGGAAATTATTTCTTTAGAGCCTTTATATAATAAAATTTTTATGGGATTAATAGAGGTAGAACAAGAGCAAATAAATCAAGATTTGTTTTCAAAATTTGAAGAAGAATTTGGAAGAACTTTATCTCCTATTGAATATGAGTTAATAAGTGGATGGGAAGAAAATGGTTATAGTAAAGAAATAATAGTAGAAGCATTAAGAGAATCAATATTGAATGGTGTTACAAATTTGAAATATATTGATAAAATATTAATAGAATGGGATAAAAAGGGGATAAAAAACATTAATCAAATAAAAAAATATAAAGAAAATTATTCAAAAAATAAAAATATTGAAATTCCTGAATTTGATTGGGTTAATGATGAAGAAAATAACTGATTATCTTGATTGTTTATTCCCAAATCCAAAGCCAGAATTGTTATATAATAATGATTTTGAATTTTTAATTGCGGTTGTATTAAGTGCTCAATCTACTGATAAAAAAGTAAATAAGGTAACTAAAGTATTATTTGAAAAATATGATATAAATTCTTTAAAAGATGCTAACATAGATGATATAATAAACATAATAAAGCCACTTGGAATGTCTAAAAAGAAAGCTTATTATATAATAGAAATCTCAAAAGATATTATAAATAAATATAACAATAAAATTCCTAATAATAGGGATGAATTAATGACTATGAGTGGTGTTGGAAGAAAAACTGCTAATGTTGTTTTGGCACAGCTTTATAATAAACCGTATATTGGTGTTGATACTCATATAAATAGAGTATCAAAGAGATTGGGGTTAGCAAAGGAACAAGATACTGTTTTGATTATAGAAGAAAAATTATATAGAGTATTTCCTAAAGAACTATATAGTAGACTTCATTTACAAATGGTATTATTTGGAAGGTATTATTGTAAAGCACATAATCCTCAATGTAATGAATGTAAATTAAAAGATATATGTAAATATTATGAAAAAAAAGATAAATGATTTATCTTTTTTTAGTTAATTTATTAGTTTCTTTTAAATTTCTCGTATATAATATCAAATTATCATAATCCATTAAATATATTTTTGTCCCTATTTGCATATTATATTCATCTTCTATACTATTAAATATATATAAACCTGTCCTTAAATCTACATGAGTAAATTCATTTGCTATTTCGGGTTTTTCTTCAAATATTTCTTTGTACCAAGTATAATAAGTTCCGTTGAACGTATCTCCTTCTTTCATTTGATAAAATTTCCAATTTAAATCTTTAGGATTTTCAGCATCTACTGGTGTACAACCATAATGGTCTATATCTTGGATGTTTCCAAGTAATATTTGTTTATCTGGAACTAGTATATGTTCTCCAATATAAATATAATCCGGGTATCTTTGATTATACTCTGCTAATTCATCATATAAAGAACCATCTTTAAAATATTTTTCTGCTATCTTAATGAAGGTATCTCCTTTTTTTACTTCATGAAATATAGTTGGTCTTGGGGTATAAATTTCTAGTGCATTTGTATTATTATAACTACCAAGTAATATTAAAGATGTAATGGTTAGACTCAATAATTTATTTTTACTCATTTTATCTCCTTATTTAATTTGTATTATACATCATAGCGAAAAAATATAAAAGAAAAAGTAAACCATAAGATTTACTTAATTTCTATTATTTGTTTTATTTTATTTCCTTCAGAATTCTTTATAGATACTCCTTTATATGTAATTGTATATTCAATATTGTAAGTTGCTATAACATTGGTTTTTATTGGAAATTCACTAGGGAATAATGGTGTTTTTACTAAATTATATGTAATTGTACAATCGTTTGTTACATCTACTCCATTATTGTATATACTTATTAAATCTTTTAATCCAATATCTGGAGATCCTAGTGTCTTAATTACAGTAGGAGTGTAATTTGCAATAGGTGCTATAATTTCATTAACAAAAGCATAAGAAACTCCTGGACTAGAATTTGGTTTAAACTTAGAGAATGCTGTTTTTACTAATAAAGTTAGATTACCTTCTACTTTCGGTTTATCTATTTGAATGCTGTTACTTGTAGTAGATGCTATAAAGTGTTCTATATTATCTTCACCTCTATAATAAACATCATATCCAATCACTCCCATTTCAACATCTATTTTAGTTTTATGAGTACTTAAATACTTAGCACTACTTGACCCATAGTATGTTTCAAAATGTTGTAACATAAAGTCATCAGTGTAATATAAAGGAGTAGGCGATGGTATCCATGATAAATTAATTTTATTTCCAGTAATATCAACATTTAAATTTCTAGCGTTTTCTAGTTGTTGATATCTAGGAGATATTGTTGTTGGTTCTGTACCTTTGCTAAAATATTCTGTTATTTTCATATTATCTGGAGTATAAGCACTAGGTAATTGAGGAGGAATAGAATTTTTTTCTATTGTTACTGGAACAATATTTTTTGAAAAAGTAAATTTCTTTGTACTATCTTTTACTATTTCTCTTAATACCATGTTGAATAATCTATGTTTTCTACTGGTATCTGCCGAAGTGTTATACCACTTATTTTTTGATGATTCGCTTGTTATTTGGTCATATCCGTACCATACTGCTAATGAATAATCAGGACTATATCCTACAGACCATAAATCATTAATTGGTGATTTAAGATTCCAAGTCTTAACAAATTTATAATCATAATTTGATGTTCCGGTTTTTACTGCAGTATCATATCCTGGAACATATCCTGAAGTACGACTTAATCCGTCTGTAACTGACCATTTTAATATATTGGTTATCATTGATGCTGTTGTATCCTTCATTACTTTATTTTTAATTGGTGCAAATACTTCTTCCTCATCACTTTCGGAATATACAATCTTAGTTACGGTATATGGTTTAATATAATATCCACCATTTGCAAAGGCACTATAAGCTGCTGCCAATTCTACTGGATTAGATCCATTGTATGCTCCTATTGAATGTGCTTCATGGACATAACCATCTTTTACTTCGGGTTTTAAACCTAAGCTTGTAACAAAATTTAAAATTAATTTATTATCTAATGATTGAAAAGCTTTTAATGCTGGAATGTTTCTTGATAATCCCAAAGCTTGTTTAAGTGTTATTAACCCCATAAATCTTTCGTCCCAGTTTTTTATAGAAATTCCATTAGAATAAGAATGTGGTGCATCTAAGAATGGAGTATATGTAGACCAATTTTCGTATTCTATACCTGGTCCATAATCAAAAAGGGGTTTTGCTGTAGAACCAGGTTGTCTAGTTATATCTACGGCTCTATTAAAGCCTCTTTCAACTTCAATGTTTCTACCACCACTTATAGCTACTAATGCTCCAGTATGAACATTGGTAACTGCCATTCCTGTTTGAGTTTTTTCGTTTGGCCAAGTAAATTTTCCACCATCTACTATTTCATTAATTGCGTCTTGTCTTACTGTATCTAAAGTCGAATATATTTTCATAGGCATTGTATAAGGACTATATCCTGTTTTTTCTTCTACTTCATTAATTACAATATCAATGAATGATTGATATTTATTTAAACCAACTGTTTTATTTTTTAATAGAGAACTTACTGGTATAGCTTTTGCAATTTTTTCTTCATCAGTAGTTATGTATCCATGTCTTCTCATTAAATATAATACTGTATTTCTTCTACTTTCTATTCTTTCGGGTTTTGACCAAGCATAATCTCCATAATAACTTGGAGATTGAAATAAACCCGCTATGAATGCTGCCTCGGACAAATTAATATCTTTTACTTCTTTTCCAAAATAATTTTTGGCTGCTTCTGCAACACCATAAGATCTATTTCCTAAATAAGGAGCATTAATATAGAACTCAAATATTTGTTCTTTAGAATATTTTCTTTCCAAAACAAATATAGACATATATATATCAGTGAACTTTCTTGTTAATGTAACCCTAGTATCAGTAATATTATTTTTTACAACTTGCATAGTTATAGTAGAAGCACCACCAGCATCTGAGTTTCCCATTACTTGTCCTGTTGCTGCTTTTAAGAATCTAGGTAAATCAAAACCATTATGTTGATAATATCTCGCATCTTCTGTCGCCAAAATAGCATCTATTAATACTTCAGGAACATCATCAAATGTAATTTTGTCTCTAATTTCTAGACCTAATTTTGCTACTACTTTTCCGTTCATATCATAAACAATACTTGCTTCTTTTTTATATAATGTATTTGGATCAAATTTTGGAGCAGTTGTTACAACATATACTACAAATGTTATTCCGCTTACTATCGCTAATATGACTACCACTAAAAATGAATTAAGTAAAATTTTTACTATTTTTTTCTTTTTTTTCTTTGAGAATTTTTTCCTTTTATTTTTATTTTTAAAAAAATCTATAATCAAAGAACAAATTAATAATACTCCTATAATTATTATTGCTTTTTTAAATCCTATTGCTAGTATTCCTATTACTGATAAAATTAATAAAAAAGGCAACATTGCAACAGTAACTCTTTTGCTTGCAATTTTAGCATATTTTTTAAATAATCTTTTAATTGTTTTCATTATTACCTCCAAAATATAATATATTGACTATACTTAAATAATCTATTCTTATATTGTAATTATCTTTTATTATATATCCATTTTTTTCAAAAAAATCCAATGGAATTGAACTACTATTTAAAGTATTAATAGCGTTTATTAACTTTTCTCCTTCTAGGTAAAAAGTTTTATTTAATTTTTTAAATCTAACTATTATGAAACAAATTGCTCCATGTTCAATAACTTTTGCTATATGTTCTAATTGATGTTTGTGAATATTTGAAATGGGAAATCCTTTAGAACTTTGAACTTCTTTAGCCTCAAAATCTATATATTTGCCTTTGTAAATACCATTATAGTCAGTAGTTGATGGTTTCTCATAAAATGCTTTTTTGATTTCATGATCATAATTTTTGTATTCGACAGAAACTACTTTTATTGGTGTTGGTTTTTTATATATTACTCCAATATTATTATCAAAATAATATTTGTTTGTGATATTTAAATCATTTTCTAATGACATACCTCTATTAGCGTAATTTATTGTTTTTGAATTGTTTGTCTTTATTTTAGTTGGGTACTTCATTGATATCACCAAAATAATTATACTACAATTTTTGTACAAAAACTACTCAAAAACAAAATTGATGATATAATATAATAGTAATATATTAACAATTGACAATTTAATATGTTTTTGAGAGAATATGAAAGAGGTGAAACTATGTTATTAGAGGAAATTTCTCTATCCCCGCAAGATATTTTAGAAAAAGAATTTAAAATAGATACTAGGGGATATAGACCACAAGAAGTAGATAGATTTTTAGATTTAATTATTGCGGATTATTCCAAACTAATTTCGATGGTAAAGAAATTAAATGATGAAAATAAAGATTTGATGGATGAAATATTAAATTTAAAGAAAGAATTAAGAAATACAAAAGAAAAATTGGATCTATTAAAAACTTCAGATAAAGAAATTACTAACGTAGATTTACTAAGAAGGATATCACAATTAGAAAAAGTAATATATGGTGATAAAGAATAAAATACTAACGCAAACGCTGCATACTTGTTATGTAGAGGAAAGTCCATGCTCACACTATTCCTATATGGATAGTAATGTTCGTGCATAGGGAAAAAATAACCTGTGATAGTCTAATAGACTAATAGCTTCGAAATAATCTAAGTCGTAAGATATGATTAAATTAGAAATAAAGTGCCATAGTGACGATATTGTTTAGAAATAGACAAGGTGGAACGCGGTAAACCTCACGAGTGAGAAACCCAAATTTTGGTAGGGGAGTCTTCATAGGGTAACTGATTGAAGAATGCATTAGCATAGATAAATGTTTGCACTCTTAAGAGTACAGAACATGGCTTATTTAGTATTTTTATTTTCAATAAGAAAGGACGATTTGCTTGAAAGAGATAGGAGACTATTTAAAAAATTCTAGAGAAGAAAAGGGGATTTCTATCGAAGAAGCCTCAGAAGATTTAAAATTAGATGTAGTTGTATTAGAACAAATAGAAGCTGGAAATAAAGCTGTATTTAATGATATATACGAATTGAAATCTTGTGTTAAATCATATTCAAAATATCTTTGTTTAGATACAGATAAAATAATAGATGAGTTTAATGAATTTATGTTTGAATATACGTCAAAAATTCCATTAGGAGAAATAGAAAACGCTGAAAAAGATATTACACCAAAAGATAAAAAAGTATGTTCCCCATATACAATGGAAGAAAGCTTAAAAAGAAATTTAAATAGAAAAAAAATTATAGTTATATCAATTATTTCTATAATATTAATAAGCGCTTTACTATTAATAATTTTATAAGGAGTTATTATGAAAATGAATTTACCAAATAAATTAAGTATATCAAGATTGATAATGGCATTTCTTATAGCATTGGTTTTATTGTTCCCTTTTTATTTGGTTGATATTAACATACCAAAAATACTTGTTAATAATATATTGGTAGTAGATATTAGATATATAATTGCAGGTGTATTATTTATTATAGCTTCTTTTACCGATTTGTTAGATGGAAGAATTGCTAGGAAAAGGAACTTAGTAACTAATTTTGGAAAGTTCATAGATGCTATTGCAGATAAAGTATTAGTTAATACTTCATTAATAATACTTTCTGCACAAGGTTTTATTAGCCCGGCTATACCAGTTATTATTATAGCTAGAGATACTATAGTGGATTCAATAAGAATGATAGCTTCTTCAAATGGAACCGTTATTCCAGCAGGAAAAGCTGGAAAAATAAAAACTGTTGTAATGATGATTGGCCTATCTTTAACTTTCTTCTATAACTTACCATTTGAATTATGGAATGTAGATGTTTCTAATGTACTTTTGATAATCGCAGTAGTATTATCTATATATTCTGGAATAGAATATTATTATTTGAACAAAGATAAATTAGTATAAAATTAATTAATTGAACAAATAATATAACAATAAAAGTTGATTATAAATCAACTTTTTATTTTTTAGAAAAAATAAGTTTACAAAATAACCGAACAAAAGTTCGAAAAACTATTGCTTTTTATTTTTTCTTATATTATAATTAAAACATAAAATAAATTGGAGGAAAAATGACAAAAGAAAAAGATAAAATATTAGACCAAGTATTATCTGATATTGAAAAACAATTTGGAAAAGGTTCTATAATGAAATTGGGTGCAGACAATATTAGAGAAATTGATGCAATATCAAGCGGTTCTCTAGCGCTAGATATAGCTTTAGGTGTAGGTGGTTATCCTAAGGGAAGAATTGTAGAAATATATGGGCCAGAGTCTAGTGGAAAGACAACTTTTGCATTACACGCTATTGCGGAAGTACAAAAAACAGGAGGAAGAGCAGCTTTCATTGATGCAGAACATGCTCTTGATCCAGTGTATGCATCAAAACTAGGAGTAGATACTGATGAATTGTTATTATCTCAACCCGATACCGGAGAACAAGCTTTGGAAATATGTGAAGCATTAGTAAGAAGCGAAGCAATTAATATTGTTGTAATAGATTCTGTAGCTGCACTCGTTCCTCAAGCCGAAATTGAAGGTGAAATGGGAGATAGTCATGTTGGCTTACAAGCTAGATTAATGAGTCAAGCTTTAAGAAAATTATCTGGAACAATAAGTAAAACAAATACAATAGTAATATTTATAAATCAATTGAGAGAAAAGGTTGGAGTGTTTTTTGGAAATCCAGAGACAACTCCTGGAGGAAGAGCTCTAAAATTTTATTCTACAATTAGAATAGATGTTAGGAGAGCAGAACAATTAAAACAAGGAGAAAATGTTGTAGGAAATAGAACTAATGTAAAAGTAGTTAAAAACAAAGTTGCGCCACCTTTTAAAAATGCATCTTTGGACATAATATATGGAGAAGGTATAAGTAAAGAATCAGAAGTAATTGATCTTGCAACTGATATAAGTTTATTAGAAAAATCGGGAGCATGGTATTCATACAATGGAGAAAAAATAAGTCAAGGAAAAGAAAACTTAAGACTTGCTCTTAAAACTAATAGACAACTGTATGAAGAATTAGAAACAAAAATTAGAGAACATTATAATTTTAAGAAAAAAGTTGATAAATCTAAAGAAAATGACAAATAGTCATTTTTTTATTGACTAGTTTATCTTATTGAGTATAATATGCTTAGAAAAAAAGGGGGAAAAATGAATTATACTGGGAAAACGAATTTAAGGTCATTAAAAGCATCGCGTGATACTTTAAAAAGATTAATATTACCAAAAATAAATGGTGAAGAAGAAAATGTTGATAAGGTTGTTTGTGAAATGTTTAATAAAAGTTTGGACAAATAATTTAGGGGTTGGATTTTGCCTAATGGTCAAGCCATAAGTCAATATAGGAATGAAAAGGGAAATAGACAAGATCATTCAAAAATAATTGACCTTATAACAATATAAAATGAATAATATATTCAAAAATATATAAATAATAGAAAAGAGTAGTGATTTGTGATATAATTTTTATATGATTGGAGTGATATTATGGAAGATATCTTAAGTTTAATTAAAGAAGAGATGGATGAAGCAATAAAGAATATGGAAAAGCGATTTACTAATGTTAGAGCGGGAAGAGCTAACGTTGCCGTGTTAGATGGTGTTATGGTTAATTATTATGGATCTCCTACACCACTTATTCAATTAGCTACCATTTCAATTCCGGAAGCAAGAACTTTAATGATAAAACCTTTTGATAAAAATTCTTTATCAGATATAGAAAAAGGTATATTTGAAGCAAATATTGGTTTTACTCCAAATAACAATGGTGAGTCTATTATATTATCATTTCCACAATTGACCGAAGAAAAAAGAAAAGAATACGTAAAACAAGTAAAAGAAATGGCTGAAGATGCTAAAATAGTATTAAGAAATATTAGACAAGATGGAAATGAAGCAATTAAAAAAGAGGAATTTCCTGTGGATGATGAAAAGAGAGGACTTGAAAGAGTTCAAAATCTAATAAATGAATATAATGATAAAATAGAAGATTCATTGAAAGAAAAAGAAAAAGAATTGATGACAATTTAATGTAAAAACTATGATGTAAGAGTAGTAACAATTAATTATTAAATAGAGAGTTGATGATTGGTGGAAATCAACAATAGAAATTGTGAATTCACTTATTAGTTTCATATAATAAATATATGACGAATATTCACGTTAAGAAATTAGAGTGCATAGAAATATTCTATGAATTAAGGTGGTACCACGTAAAAGCGTCCTTATATATAGGATGTTTTTTTTATAGGAGGAATAATGACAAAAAAAGCAGTATTAATAATACACGGATTTAGAAGTAATTTAAGTGAAATTAAATATTTAGCGGATACTATAAAGCTTAGCACAAAATTTGATGTATTTACATATACTTTGCCAGGTCATGGGAATCATTTATTAAAAAAAGTTAAGTATATTGATTGGATTAACTATTCTGAGGAAATGTTAAATACATTAAAAAAAGGATACGACAGTATATATATAATTGGTCATAGTATGGGAGGAGTAATTGCGACCTATCTAGCATCTAAGAATAAAGAAGTTGAAAAAATAGTATTAGTTGCGCCCTCATTTAAGTATTTTGAATTTTATGATAATATTAATGTAGTAAAAGAGAAATTAAAAGACACAATTAAAGACAAGAAAAAATATTTAGAATTATCTAATAGAGTACTTAATTATCCTATTTCAAATATAATAGAGTTTAGAAAATTGATAAAAAAATATTATGATTCACCATTAGAAGTTGATTGCTCAGTTCTTATAATTCATGGTACAAAAGATATAGTTGTTCCTATATCATCTAGTGAATATGTATTAAATAGTGTTAAAAGTAAAAATAAACATTTAAAAACAGTTAAAGATGCTGATCATAGTATATTATATGATTATAAAAAAGAACAAACTGCTAAATATATAAGTAATTATTTAAGAGGAGGAATAATATGGATAATAACGAAAAACTTAAATATATAGTTGACTCTTATAATAAAGATATAAAAACAATAGATGATTCATTAAAATTGAATGAAATGAGAGTTAAATATTTAGGGAAAAAAAGTGAAATTCAAGAAATTAGTTTAAATCTTGGGAGTCTTTCAATAGAAGAAAAGAAAGAATTAGGGAAAAGTTTAAATGAAGCGAAAAAATATATTGAAGGAGATCTTAATAGATTAACTGAAGAAATAAAAAATAAAGAATTAACTACAAAATTAAATAAAGAAAAGATAGATCTTACTTTACCTGGAACTAAATTTGAATTAGGAACTAAACATCCAATTAGTATTGTTAGAGAAGAAATAGAAGAGTTATTTGTTTCTATGGGATATGATGTTTTAGATGGACCGGAATTAGAAGAAGATTTATATAATTTTGAAATGCTTAACATTCCAAAAGGACATCCTGCTAGAGATATGCAAGATAGTTTTTATATTACTGAAGAAAAGTTGCTTAGAACACATACATCTCCAGTACAAGCTAGAGCAATGTTAAATAATAAAGAAAAATCACCTATAAGAATAATATGTTCTGGTTATACATATAGAAAGGATAATGATGACGCTACTCATTCACACCAATTTCATCAAATAGAAGGATTATTTATTGATGAAAATATATCGATGTCTGATTTAAAAGGTACATTAGAATTATTATCTAAAAAACTATTTGGTGAATCAAGAGAAATAAGAATTAGGTCAAGTTATTTTCCATTTACTGAACCTAGCATTGAAATAGATATTAGTTGTTTTAATTGTAATAAAAAAGGATGCAGTATATGTAAAAACAGCGGATGGATAGAAATACTTGGTGCCGGAATGGTTCATCCTAGTGTACTTAGAATGGGTGGTTATGATCCTGATAAATATTCTGGATTTGCTTTTGGAATGGGGTTAGAGAGAATAGCAATGTTGAAATTTGGAATTAATGATGTAAGATATTTTTATAGTAATGATATAAGATTTTTAAATCAATTCAACAAGATAGAAGGTGATTCAAATGAAAGTAAGTAAAAAATGGTTAAGTGAATTCATAGATTTAGATATTTCAACTGATGAATTGGTAGATAAAATGTTAATGATTGGAAATGAAACCGATTCAATTAATAAATTGAGTGATTCAACTAATTTAGTTGTTGGTCATATAGTTGATAAAAAACCACATCCTGATTCAGACCATTTAAATGTTTGCATGGTTAATTTGGGAGACAATATATATCAAATAGTGTGTGGGGCTTCAAATGTCGATAAAAATCAAAAAGTAATTGTGGCAAAAGTTGGAGCAACTCTTCCTAATGGTTTGGAAATAAAAAAAGCTATAATTAGAGGAATAGAATCAAACGGAATGATATGTTCTTTAGAAGAATTGGGAATAGAATCAAAATATATTGAAAATAAAGATGGAATATATGTATTAGATGATAATGCTCCAATAGGGAAAGATGCTTTAGAGTATATGCATTATGATGATACGATAATAGATTTTTCTTTAACTGCAAATAGAGGAGATTTACAAAGTATTGTAGGTATGGCATATGAGGTTGGAGCTGTACTAAATAAAAAAATTAAAGAAGATAATTTTAAAATAAATGAAATAAATGAAAAACATAATATTAGTATAGTATCTAATACTGATAAGTGTACTTCTTATTTATCTAAAATAGTTAAAAATGTAGTAATAAAAGAAAGCCCAAATTTTATAAAAGCTAGATTAATGGCTTCTGGAATAAGACCTATAAATAATGTGGTAGATATAAGTAATTATATAATGATTGAATATGGACAACCATTACACTTTTTTGATTATGATAAGATAGATAATAATATTATTGTAAGGGAAGCAGACGAAGAAGAAAAATTCAAAACTTTAGATGGAATAGATAGAATTTTAAATAAAGGAGATATATTAATAACTAATAAAGATCAAATCTTAGCTGTTGCAGGTGTAATGGGAGGACTTAATTCTGAAGTTACTAATGAGACGAAAAACATACTCATTGAATCCGCAATATTTAATCCTTTTAGTATAAGAAAAACTTCTAAAAATATTTATAGAAGCGAATCTAGTATTAGATTTGAAAAAGGTGTTGATCCTTCAAGAACAGAAAAAGCTTTAAACAAAGCAGCTTATTTACTTCAAGAGTATGCTTATGGAGAAGTAGTTAAGGAAATATATGGTTTTAATAATAATGAACTAAAAGATAAAGAAATTATGTTATCTCCAAATAAATTAAATAGATTATTAGGAATGAACATAGAGATAAAGTATATAGAAGATATTCTTAATAAGTTGAATTTTAAATATGAGAATATAAAAGATAATATAAAAGTTTTTGTGCCTAGAAGAAGGTTAGACATAAATATTGAAGAGGATTTAATTGAAGAAGTTGGAAGATTATATGGATATAATAATATGAAACCAACTTATCCAATTGGAGTTGTAAAGCTTGGAAGATATAATGATACATATAATTATATTAAAAAAATACACAATAAATTAAGATCTCTTGGATTAAACGAAATAAAGACTTACTCGTTACAAAATGAAAAAGATTTTAATAAGTTTAGTATTAATAATTATTCTTTAATTAAACTATTGCAACCTTTATCTGATGAAAGAAATACTTTGAGAAATAGTTTGATTCCATCTATGATTAATACAATAGAGTATAATTTATATAGAAATAATAAAGATTTGTTTTTATATGAAATCGGAAAAAGTTATTATATTGATAATGATTATAAAGAAGAAAACAAGCTATGTATTGGAATTACAGGAAAATATTTATATAATGATTGGCAACATTCTGTAATAAATTCTGATTTTTATTTATTAAAAGGTATAGTAGAAAGTTTACTGGATTATTTAGGATTAAATAATAGATATAAGTTTGTAAATGAAAACATACCTAAGGAATTTCATCCTGGAAAGACTGCAAGTATTTATATAGATAATATACATATAGGATATATTGGAGCTATTAATCCCACTTTATATGACGAAGAAATATATGTTGTTGAATTAAGCATTGAAAAATTAATTACTTTAAAGACTAGAAATATTAAATATAAAGAAATAACTAAATATCCATCTATAATAAAAGATTTATCGTTTATTATAGATAAATCAATAAACTCAATAGATGTTGTTAACACCATAAAAAAATCAAATAGTAAAGTAATAGAGAAAGTTGAAGTATTTGATTTATATTTAGGAGAAAAAATCGAATCTAATAAGGTATCTCTTGGTTTTAAAATAACATTCACGGATAATACAAAAACATTAACAGATTCTGAAGTAAATATATATTTTAATAAAATAATAGAGGATGTTTTAAAGACATATGAGGGTTCAATTTTAAGAGATAAATAATTATTGAATAAGAAGCTTTAATATGCTATACTTTTCTTATAGGAGGAATAAATATGGAATGGTTATACATCTTAATTGGTGTAGTAGTTGTAGTTGGTTTATTTGTTACTGGTACTTATAATGCTTTAGTAAGTGCTAGAAATAGAGCAAAAGATCAATGGGCACAAGTTGATGTTCAATTAAAGAAAAGATTTGATTTAATACCAAATTTAGTAGAGACTGTAAAGGGTTATGCTAAGCACGAAAAAGACACTTTTGAGCAAGTAGTAGAAGCTAGAAATAAATTTAATTCAGCTAATACACCAGAACAAGAAATGCAAGCAGCTGGAGAATTAAACGGAGTTTTAAGTAGATTATTCGCTTTAGCTGAAGCTTATCCAGAATTAAAAGC
>JAAYGD010000057.1 GCA_012727915.1 Mycoplasmatota bacterium
GTACAGGTGGGCATATTTATCCTGCTCTAGCAATATATGAAAAAATAATGGAAAAAGAACCTAAATCTAAAATTTTATATATTGGTACTACTGATAGAATGGAAAAAGATATTGTACCTAAAAGAAATATTGAATATATTGCTTTAAAAACAAGCGGTATAAATAGAAAAAATATATTTAAAACTATTAAATCTTTGTATTATTTTATTAATGCAGTAAATGAGTCAAAAAAGATAATAAAAGATTTTAAACCAGAAATAGTTATTGGTGTTGGAGGATACATTTCTGCTCCTGTTATATATGCAGCTAAAAAATTAAACATTAAAACAGTAATTCATGAACAAAATAGTGTTTTTGGTTTATCTAATAAAATGTTATTAAAGTATTCAAATATAATTTTCACTTCATTACCCAATACAATAGAAAAAGCAAATAAATATAGGAATAAAGTTGTTTTTTCGGGGAATCCTTGTAGTGAAATGGCTTTAAAAAAAGAAATTAGAAAAAAGGAAGAATTGGGATTCGATAGGTCAAAAAAACTAATTATGATTGTTATGGGGTCTTTGGGTTCTATGGTAGTAAATCAAAAACTTAAAGAAATACTTCCTAATTTTAAAAATAAAAACTATGAGATATTATTTATAACTGGAAAAGATTATTATGAAGAATATAAAGATATAAATATAAAAAATGTAAAAATATTTCCTTATATTGAAGATATGGTTAGGATTTTAAAAGATGTTGATTTATTGATATCTAGAGCGGGAGCAACTACTATTAGTGAAATTATTGCGTTGTCTGTACCTTCAATATTAATACCTAGTCCTTACGTAACCGAAAATCATCAATATAAAAATGCAATGGATTTAGTCAATAAAGATGCAGCTATTTTAGTAGAAGAAAAAGATTTAAATAATTTAATTGAATGTGTAGATAATTTGATATATGATGAAAATAAATTAAATAATATAAAAGATAATTTATCTAAATTAAAAATTAATGATAGCGCTAGTATTATCTATAATAATATAAAAAAATTAATAGGAGAATAATATGGATATAATTTCAATGATAAAAAAAACCAAAATAGGGAAGATATTAGAAAATGTTCCTATGTCAGAACATACCACATATAAAGTTGGTGGAAAAGCTACTATTGTTTTTCCTAAGAATATTGAAAAATTAATTCAATTAATAAAATTATTAGATGAAAATAAAATTAATTTTAAAATATTAGGAAATGGATCTAATGTAATATTTAAAGATTCAGATTATGAAGGAATAATTATTAATTTAAAAGAATTTAAAGATATAAATATAGAAGGCTTTACTGTTAGAGCGGGTGCAGGTGTTAATTTGATGGAACTTGCTTATAAAACTTCAAGATTAGGTTTAACTGGATTAGAATTTGCAACTGGAATTCCAGGCACATTAGGTGGAGCAATATACATGAATGCAGGAGCTTATAAATCTGATATGGGATATATTGTTAGTGAAATTAGAGTATTAACTCCTGATTTAAAAATAATGACTTTATACAATAAGGATTTAAATTTTCATTATAGAACATCATTTTTAAAAGAAAATTTGGGATATATTTGTTTAGAAGCCAAATTGATATTAAAATACGGAAATAAAGTTGAAATAAAGAAAGTAATTGAAGATAGAAAACAAAAAAGATGGTTATCTCAACCATTAGAATATCCTTGTGCTGGGAGTGTGTTTAGAAATCCTGAAAATGATTTTGCGGGAAGGTTAATTGAAGAATGTAATTTAAAAGGTAAAATTATTGGAGGAGCTATGATTAGTTCAAAACATGCTAATTTTATAATTAATCATGGTAATGCTTCTGCTAAAGACATTAAAGATTTAATAAAATTAGCGCAAAAAGAAGTGAAAAATAAATTTAATATTGATTTGTATTTGGAACAAGAAATTATTGAATAGGAGAAATATGGAACCTAAAAAGAAAAAATTAAATATTAAGAAATTATTAGTATTCATATTAATTTTATATTTAATAGGAAGTTTTCTTTTTACTTTAATAACTTATCCAATAAAAAACATATATGTTTTAAATAATATTAATTTAACAGATCAGGAAATTATAGATATATCTGGATTAAGAAATTATCCAAGTATTATCTTCACAACAAAAGCTAGTATTATTAATAAATTGAAAAAAAATCCTTTGATTAGTTCTGTTAATGTTGAGAAAACTATAAAAGGAAAAATAACAATAACTGTTAAAGAAAACAGACCTTTGTTTTATGATTCTATTAAAAAAAGAAGTATATTAAGTAATATGAAAGAAGTTGAGAAAGAATATAATGTTCCAATTTTAACTAATTCTATGCCTAAAGAAATATATGAAAAGTTAATAGAATCAATGTATTTAATAGA
Organism: Mycoplasmatota bacterium; assembly: GCA_012727915.1. Classification (GTDB taxonomy): domain Bacteria; phylum Bacillota_I; class Bacilli_A; order RF39; family UBA660; genus JAAYGD01. The sequence continues at coordinate 2,404 of JAAYGD010000057.1, forward strand.
TGAAGATGTATTATTAAAATTATCAGAAATAGAATACTCTATTAATGAAAAAGATACCGAAAGATTTTTGATAAAAACAACAGATAAAATAAGAATATATGTAAATATATTAAAATTTGATGATTTAAATTATTATAACGAGTTGTTACCAACTTTGAACAACAAAACAGGGACATGGTATTTAGATTATGGTAATTATTTTGTAAGTGATTGATAAAATCAAGATATTTATAGTATAATAAATATAAGGAGAATATGATGAGGAAGATATATACAAGTATTGATATTGGTACTAGTTATGTTAAAGTATTAGTTTCTGAATTAATTTTAGAAAAAGTATATGTTTTGGCTTCTTCATCAGTTAAGTCTAAAGGTATTAAAAAAGGTTTGATAGTGGATGCTAATGAGGCTGTAATATCTATTAAAGAAGCAATATCAAATGTAGAAGGAAAATTAGGTATAAAAATTGATAAGATTATAGCGAATGTCCCATCTTATAATGTAAATTATGATATAATAAGTGGCTATACTGAGGTTAATTCAGAAGATTTCAAAGTAGATGGTAATGATATTCTTAAAGCAATACAAAATGGTGTTTCAAGTGTTCTTGATGACACTAGGGAATTGGTATCAATTATTCCAATAGATTTTGTTTTAGATGGAAATAATATGATAAAAGATCCAAAAGGTTTAGTAGGGCATAAATTAGAAGCAAAATGTATGATGGTAACAACACCTCAAAAAAATGTTCATTCTATAATGGGGATATTAGAAAGTATTGGTATTAAAATTACTGATGTAAATATTGGACCTATTGCAGATTATGAAACCTTTAGAACAAAAGAGATAGATAAAGATATGGTTGCAATAATTAATATTGGTGGAGAAACCACAACGGTATCATTGTTTAATAAAGGAATTATAGTTAATTCAGAGATTTTGAAAATTGGTGGAAATAATATAGATAATGACATTTCCTATGTATTTAAATTATCTAGTGAAGATAGTAAAAAAATTAAAGAAAAATTTGCATTAGCGCATAAGAAATTTGCTAAAATAAATGAAGTTCATGAGATGTTAACAACTGATAGAGATTTAGTTAAAATTAATCAATATGATTTATCTCAAGTTGTAATGTCAAGATTAGAGGAAATACTAGAATTAGCAAAAAAACAACTTTTCCTCTTAACAAACAAAGAAATTAAGTATATAATTATTACAGGTGGTAGTAGCGAATTACCTCAAATGCAATATATAGTAGATGAAATATTTGTTAATAATGCTTATGTATCAAAAATAGAAGATATAGGAATAAGGAGCAATAAATATTCTACAGTAGTTGGATTAATTAAGTTTTTTGAAAAAAAATTAAATATGAGAGGGAAAGAATATTCTATGTTCTCAATTGATAAACAGCAAGATATATCTATTCCAAAAAGAAAAGGAATAGGAGAAGACTCTATTTTAGGAAAAGTTTTTGGAATATTTTTTGATTAGGAGGAAGTATGTTTGGATTGGAAATGGATCAGTTAGCTAAAATAAAAGTAATTGGTGTTGGTGGAGCTGGGAATAACGCAATAAACAGAATGGTTGATTCTGGAGTAAAAGGTGTTGAATTTATAGCGGCTAATACTGATGGTCAAGCTTTAAAGCTTTCTAAAGCTAATGTAAAAGTACAATTAGGAGAGAAATTAACTGGTGGACTTGGTGCTGGTGCTAATCCAGAAGTAGGAAGAGAAGCAGCATTAGAAACTAAAGAGCAAATTAAAGCAGCATTAGAAAATGCTGATATGGTTTTTATTACTTGTGGATTAGGTGGAGGAACTGGAACTGGAGCATCTCCAATTATTGCTGAGATAGCAAAAGATTTAGGAGCTCTTACTGTTGCAATTGTAACTAAACCATTTTCATTTGAAGGTAAAAAGAGAATGAATCAAGCTATTATGGGATTAGAAGAATTAAGAAAAAATGTTGATACAACGATAGTAATTCCAAATGATAGATTAAGAGAAATAATTGAAAAAAATACTCCTATGTTAGATGCTTTTAAAGAAGTAGATAATGTTTTAAGAAGAGGAGTTCAATCAATATCTGATTTGATAGCAGTTACAGGGCTTATAAACTTAGACTTCGCAGATGTTAGAGTGGTAATGAAGAACAGTGGTAATGCATTGATAGGTATTGGTATAGGAAGTGGAGAAAATAGAGCTGTAGAAGCCGCTAAACAAGCTGTAAGTAGTCCTTTATTAGAAGAAAGTATAGATGGAGCAACAAATGCTATTATAAATGTTACTGGAGGCGCAAATCTTAATTTGTTTGAAGTAGAAGATGCAGTAGAAGTAATTAGAGCTGCAGCTAAAACAGATATTGATACAATATTTGGAGCAGTTATTAATGAAAACTTAAAAGATGAAATAATAGTAACTGTAATCGCAACAGGATTTGATGAAGGAAGACAAAAAAACGAAAAAATGAAACAAGTTGAAGAAGTTCAAGAAAGAGTAGTAACTAATATTGAAGAACCTAAAAAAGGTATAGACATTCCTCCATTCTTGAGAGATAAGAAAAATTTTTAAGTAGAGATATCTACTTTTTAATTTGACAAAAAACAAAAACAAAGTATAATAAATTGGGTATGAATGGAGATTTTTATGAGTGAAAAAAAAACAAATGTTCAACAAGAAAGATATGCTGCTGAAGCATTAAATGAAGAAATTAAGTATGAAAAATTAGAAGGAGAATTTAAAAGAAGAAGAACAATATATAGAACGTTTCTTCCTTTGAGTGTAGTTTGTTTGGGGATTCTTGCAAACAACATATTTTTTGAAGATAAAGTTCCAATTTCTAATGGATGTATGATTCCATTTTCACTTGTTTTTAGTGTTATTACTGTATCAAATTATATAGAAAAAAAGAAGGTTAAAACTTTGATGACTTATCAACGAGAGAAGTTAAATTGCACAAGAGATAACTTGGATTTAGAAGGTTTTAAAAAGTTAGAATTATTAAGAGAAGAGAAGAAATAAAATTCTTTTCTTTTTGTGATATAATAATTTCGAGGTATATATGAATAATATTTATAATATAACTAGAGAAGAATTAGAAGAGTTTTTTATTAATAATAATGAAAAAAGATTTAGAGCTATTCAAACATTTGAATGGATTTATAAAAAAAGAATAAAATCTTTTGAAGAAATTGGAAATATAAGTAAAAATACTATAGAAAAATTATCTAATAATTTTTCTTTTTATACTATTAAAATTATAAAAATAGAAAAATCCAAGGAAGTAAATAAATATTTATTTGAATTAGAAGATGGTAACAATATTGAATCTGTATTAATGTTTCATGATTATGGAATTAGTTTGTGTATTTCAACTCAAGTAGGATGTTCTATGGGATGTTCTTTTTGTGAGAGCGGAAGATACGGAAAAACTAGAAATTTATATACATATGAAATGGTTCAACAAATATTAGAAATAGAAAAAGATATTGATAAAAGGATAACTCATGTTGTATTAATGGGGATTGGGGAACCTTTTGATAATTATGATAATGTTATGAAATTTATTAGAATAATTAATGATCCTAAAGGTATTGAAATTGGAGCAAGACATATTACTTTATCTACTTGTGGAATTATACCAAAAATCAAAGATTTTGGTAATGAAGGATTGCAAGTTAATTTAGCAATAAGTTTGCATGCTCCAAATGATGAATTAAGAAATAAATTAATGCCAATAAATAAGGTTTATCCAATTAAAGAACTAATTGAATCTATAAAAGAATATATTAATAAAACAAATAGAAGAGTTACTTTTGAATATGTAATGATAAAAGGTATAAATGATACAAAAGAATGTGCTTTAGAACTTTCAAAGTTAATAAAAGGAATTAATTGTTATGTAAACTTAATTCCTTATAATGATAATAATTATGATGGATATGAAAGTAGTAGTGATTGTGAAATTATGTCGTTTTATGATATACTTAAGTGTGAAGAAATAAATGTAACAATAAGGAAAAAGTTTGGAGATACTATAACTGCTGCATGTGGTCAGTTAAGATCAAAAAACATGGAGGAATTATGAAAACATTTTATTTGACTGATACTGGAAAAGTAAGAAGTCATAATGAAGATAATGTAGTAATTTATAAGAATGAAAACAATGAATTTATGATGGCAATAGCAGATGGAATGGGAGGACATAAAGCAGGAGAAATAGCGTCTTTTATTGCAACTAATAAATTGACAACTGAGTTTTTAAAAAAAGACCATGTGGGTGATAAAGAATCTGCTGAAGCTTGGATAAAACAAATGTATACAGAAATAAATGATGAAATATTTGAATATACTGATGAACACCCTGAAAGTAAAGGAATGGGCACAACATTAGTAATGTGCTTATTTACTAAAGATTATCTTTTGTTTGCAAATATAGGGGATAGTTCTGGATTTGTTACTAAAGAAAACAAATTATTTAAAGTAACTAAAGACCATACTTTAACTAATTTATTAATTAATACTGGAGATTTAACAGAAGAGGAAGCAAAAAATCATCCTCAAAAAAACATAATAATGAAAGCTTTGGGTGCGATTAATCCTGTAAGACCTGATTTATTTTATGTTGAAGATGAGGTTGATTCTATTTTAATGTGTAGTGATGGGTTAACTACTATGTTAAATATCGAACAAATAGAAAAAGTATTAAATAGTGATTTAACAATGGAAGAAAAAGTAATGAGATTAATTAAAAGAAGTAATAATAGGGGTGGAACTGATAATATATCAGTTGCGTATTTAGTAAAAGAGGACGGTGATTTGTGTGATAGCAAAAGGTCAAAAGATAAATAACAGATACGAAGTTATTCGTCTACTTGGAGAAGGTGGAATGGCTAATGTTTACCTTGGAGAAGATACAATTCTTAATAGAAAAGTGGCTATAAAAGTTCTAAGAGGAGATTTAGCTAATGATGAAAAATTTTTAAGAAGATTCCAAAGAGAAGCTTTATCAGCGTCTTCTTTGAGTCATCCAAATATAGTTGAAATGTATGACGTTGGAGAAGATGAAGGCAATTTTTATATTGTAATGGAATACATAGAAGGAAAAAATTTAAAACAGTTATTAAGAAGAAGAGGAACATTAACTGTCAATGAAGTAATAGATATTATGCTTCAATTAACAGATGGTATTGCTCATGCACACGATTCATATATAATACATAGAGATTTAAAACCTCAAAATATTTTAATGTTAGATAATGGAATGGTTAAGATTACAGATTTTGGAATTGCAACAGCTTTAAATAATTCACAATTAACTCAAACAAATTCTGTAATGGGATCAGTTCATTACTTACCTCCGGAACAAGCAACTGGAAAAGAAGCATCTATTAAGAGTGATATTTATTCTTTAGGAATACTAATGTATGAACTTATTACTGGTAATCTTCCTTTTAGGGGAGAAAATGCAGTAGAAATAGCATTAAAACAAATGAAGGAAAGGATACCTTCATTAATTGTTGAGAAACCCAATGTACCACAAAGTGTTGAAAATATTGTTTTAAGGGCATGCGCAAAGAATCCTAAAAATAGATATAATGATGCTAGAGAAATGCATGAAGATTTAAAAACAGCTTTAAATGAAGAAAATAAAAATGCACAAGTATTGAAATATAAATATGAAGAAGAAGATTTGGGAGAAACAAAGATACTTCCGGATTTAAAGAAACAAATTGCGGAAAATGAACCTATAATTAAAGAAGTAAATAATGATGAAGAAAAGAGTGGTAAATTGTCTAAGATATTAATTGGTATTATTTCATTTATAGTATTTTCAATATTTATTTTGATAATGCTATTACCTAAATTAACTAAAATCCCAGATGTAAAAGTCCCGGATGTTAGAATGTTTACGGTTCAAAAAGCAGAAGAAAAATTAAAAAATTATGGATTTGAAGTAGATATTGAAACAGAAAAAGTATTTAGTGATACAGTAAAAGAAGGTATGGTAGTAAAAACAGAACCTGCAAACGGAAGATTAATAAAAAAGGGTAGTACAATTAAGATATATGAATCAAAAGGAACGGAAAGAATAGCTATAGAATCTTATACAGGAAAAAACATATATGAGATAAAAGGTCAATTAGAATTAAAAGGATTAATAGTTAGTATAGAAAGTAAAGAAGTTGATAATGTTAATGAATATAAGGATGCTGAAGATATTGTAATTGATCAATCAATAAAAGATGGAGAAGTATTAAAAGGTACTCAAATTATATTATATTATCCTAATATTGCGGTTTATCCTGATATGACTGGATGGACAGTTAATGAGGTTGAAGAATTTGTTGAAAAATATGAATTAGTTCTTACCGTAAATCAAAAAGAAACTAATGATTATAAAGAAGGAACAGTATTTGAACAAAGTAGAAGTAAAGATACTTTAATAGCAAGGAAAGCTACTTTTTCGGTATCTATTGCAACTCCAATAATTGAAGAAGAAGAGTTACCAGAATTAAATGAAGAGGAAACTGATTTATAATGGATACTATAGTAATTAAAAAAGAAGGATCAAAGTATATTGTTAAAGATAATGATACCTTATTAACTTGTAGAGTTAAAGGAGTTTTAATTAAGGATAATCAAAGAGTATTAGTGGGAGACTTTGTAGAACTTGGTGAAGAAGAAACTATTACAAGAATATTTGATAGAAAAAGCGAACTCAAAAGACCTAATATTGCAAATGTTGATCAGGCTATAATAGTGGTTAGTGCTATTAATCCTGATTTTTCAACTTATTTATTAGATAAGACTTTAAATATAGTAGAGTTTAACAATATTACTCCTATTATATGTATCACAAAATTAGATTTATTAGAAAATAAAGAAGAAGTTGAAAATTATCTAAATTATTATAGAAAGATAGGATATAAAGTAATTAAAAACACAGAAAAGAAAGAAATAATAGATACTTTAGAGAACAAAATATCAGTATTGATTGGACAAAGCGGTGTAGGTAAATCTACATTATTAAACTTTTTAGATGATAGTTTAAATTTGCTTTCAAGAGATATTTCTTTAAGATTAGGAAGAGGTAAAAACACTACTAGAAAAGTAGAATTATTAGAAATAGCAAATGGTTTAGTAGCGGATACCCCTGGTTTTTCAGTATTAGATTTTACCGATATGACTAAACAAGATATTAGAGATAATATGGTTGAATTTAATACATATAAAAGTAAATGTGAATATAAAGATTGTATGCATTTAAAAGAAAAGAATTGTGAAATAAAAGAAAATGTTGCAAAAGAAAAAATATTAAATTCTAGATATGAAAATTATAAAAAATTTGTAGGTGAATTATGATATCTGTTTCATTACTTTCAATGAGAGATGATTTATTAAAATATATAAATATAATTAATAAAGAGAATATTGATTATATTCATTTAGATATGATGGATGGAATATTTGTCCCTAATAAATCTTTTTCTTATGAAGAAGTAAAACTAATTGTAGAAAACATAAATAAGCCTTTAGATGTTCATTTAATGGTTGAAGATATAGATAACTATATTAAAGATTATTATATGTATAATACTGAATATATTACATTTCATTATGAAGCTTTAAAAAATTTAGACCCTATAA
>JAAYGD010000058.1 GCA_012727915.1 Mycoplasmatota bacterium
GAAGATGAAGAAACAAGAGAAAATGTATTGCTTTCTATAGAAGAAATAAAAGATGATGTAAAAGAAGAACTGCCTCTTGTTGAAGAAAAAGTAGTTGAAGAAAAAGTAGTTGAAGAAAAAGTAGTTGAAGAAGATTTAGAAATGGACTTTAGTGATATAGAAGAAGGGGGAGATGAATAATATGATGGGAACTGACAAGTTTGCTGGTTTAAAAATTTCAATAGCGTCTCCTGAAGATATAAAAGCTTGGTCACATGGAGAAGTAAAAAAAGCAGAAACAATAAACTATAGAACATTAAAACCCGAAAAAGATGGATTATTTTGTGAAAAAATATTTGGACCAACTAAAGATTATGAGTGTTCTTGTGGTAAATATAAAAGATTAAGATACAAAAATATTATTTGTGATAAATGTGGAGTAGAAGTTACTAAAGCTAAAGTTAGAAGAGAACGTATGGGGCACATTGAATTAGCTGCTCCAGTTTCTCATATATGGTTTTTCAAAGGTACTCCTTCAAGGATGGGACTTGTTTTAGATATGTCTCCTAGAGATCTAGAAGAAGTTTTATATTTTGTTTCATATGTAGTATTAGATCCAGGAATTGCGCCTTTAGAAAAAAAACAAACTCTATCTGATAAAGAATATCTAACATTTTATGAAAAATATGGAGATGCTTTTGAAGTTGGAATGGGTGCTGAAGCAATAAAAAAATTACTTGAACAAGTAAATTTAGAAGAAGAAATAAATAATATAAATAAAGAGATAGAAAATTCATCTGGTCAAAGAAAAATAAGATTGGCAAAGAGATTAGAAATAATGGATTCTCTTTATAAATCGGGAAATAAACCAGAATGGATGGTACTAACTTTACTACCGGTAATACCACCAGAACTTCGTCCAATGATTCAAATAGATGGTGGTAGATTTGCTACAAGTGATTTAAATGATTTATATAGAAGAGTAATCAATAGAAATAATCGTTTGAAGAGATTATTAGAATTAAATGCACCTTCTATTATTGTAAGAAACGAAAAACGTATGCTTCAAGAAGCAGTTGACGCTTTGTTTGATAATGGTAGAAGAGGAAGAAATATAACTGGTGCTTCTAATAGACCTTTAAAATCATTAAGCAGTGCATTAAAAGGAAAACAAGGAAGATTTAGACAAAATTTATTGGGAAAAAGAGTTGATTATTCTGGTCGTTCAGTAATAGTTGTTGGACCAGATTTAAAAATGTATCAATGCGGTCTTCCAAAAGAAATGGCATTAGAATTATTTAGACCACATGTTATAAAAATGTTGGTTGAAACTGAAATTGCGCACAATATAAAGAGTGCAAAGAAATTAATTGAAGCAAAAGACGATAGAGTATGGGATGTTGTAGAAGAAATAATAAAAGAACACCCAGTATTATTGAATCGCGCTCCTACATTACACAGATTAGGTATTCAAGCATTTGAACCAAAACTAGTAGATGGAAGAGCTATAAGACTTCATCCATTAGTAACTACTGGATTTAATGCTGACTTTGACGGAGATCAAATGGCCATTCATATTCCTTTAGGAATTGAAGCGCAAGCTGAAGCAAGAATATTAATGTTAGGCTCTAACAATATTTTATCTCCTAAAAATGGAAAACCAATAGTAACCCCTACTCAAGATATGGTTTTAGGTAATTATTATATTACTATTGAAAAAGCAAATTTAGTAGGTGAAGGAAGAGTATTTAAAGATTGTAACGAAGCTTTAATGGCTTACGAAAGAGATGAAATATCATTACATACAAGAATAGTAATACCTGTATCTTCATTTAAATATAAATTATTTCCAGATAATCAAAAAGATAAATATTTAGTTACAACAGTTGGAAAAATAAAATTTAATGAAATATTACCGGATACTTTTCAATATATTAACGAGGCATCAACAGAAAATATAGAAAGAATGATTCCAAGTAAGTTTTTCATAGAAAAAGGGACTAATATTAAAGAGGCAATAAAAGAAATGCCATTAGTTCCTCCGTTTGCAAAAGGAGATTTAGGTAATATTATTGCTCAAGTCTTTAAAAGAAATAAAACAACGGAAACTTCAATATTCTTAGATAGATTAAAGGATTTAGGATTTAAATTTTCAACTAAAGCTGGAATTACAATTGCTGCAAGTGATGTAATGTTAAGTAAGGAAAAACCAAAAATTATTGAAGCGAGTACTGAAATGGTTACAAAAATAAACAAACAATTCCAAAAAGGTTTAATAACTGATGAAGAAAGATTAAAGAAAGTAATAGAAGTTTGGACAGATACAAAAGATAAAATTCAAAAAGAGTTAGATGTTTATTCGAAAGAAAATATCGATAACCCATTATTCATAATGATGCGTTCTGGTGCTCGTGGTAAAATTAGTAATTTTACTCAATTAGCGGGAATGCGTGGATTAATGGCGAAACCAAATGGTGAGTCTGTTGAAATCCCGGTTATTTCTTCATTCATTGAAGGATTAAGTGTATCTGAATTCTTTACATCAACTCATGGTGCTAGAAAAGGAAGTGCTGATACAGCTTTAAAAACTGCTGAGTCTGGATATTTAACTAGAAGATTAGTTGATGTTGTTCAAGATGTTATAGTAAGAGAAGATGATTGTGGAACTATTTCTGGAGTAGTTGTAAAAGGTATATATGACGAAAAAGAGGGTTCAACAATAGAAGGTTTAAAAGACAGAATATCTGGAAGAGTTGCTAATAAAAAAGTTATTCATCCAGAAACTAAAGAATTAATTGTAGATAGAAATGAATTAATTACAGAAAATATTGCGGATAAAATCATTAAAGCTGGAATAGATGCTGTTGAAATAAGAACATTATTAACCTGTAAAGTTCACAATGGAGTATGCAAAAAATGTTATGGGCTTAATTTAGCAACTGGAAACATGGTAGAAGTTGGAGAAGCTGTTGGAATAATGGCTGCTCAATCAATTGGAGAGCCAGGAACTCAATTAACAATGAGAACATTCCATACTGGAGGTGTAGCTGGTGGAGATGATATAACACAAGGTTTACCTCGTGTTCAAGAAGTATTTGAAGCTAGAAACCCAAAAGGAAAATCTACTATTTCTGAAATATCAGGAACAGTTACTAATATTGAATATGTAAATGGAAAATATAAAATTATTATTACTAGCGATGTGGAATCAAAAGAACATATTACCTTGTATGGTTCAAAATTAATTGTAGAAAAAGGACAAAAAGTTAAAGCAGGAGACAAATTAACTGAAGGAAATATAAATCCTAAAGAGTTACTTGCCGTTACTGATCCTATTACAGTACAAGAATATATATTAAAAGAAATTCAAAAGGTATATAGAACTCAAGGTGAAGATATTGCTGATAAACATATTGAGATTATGGCAAGAAGAATGATATCTAAAATAAAAATAATTGATTCAGGAGATTCTAATTTAATAATTGGAAAATTGGTATCGTTAAATCAATTTACTTCTGCTAATAAAGATTTAATATTAGAAGGAAAGAGTCCTGCTGTTGGTAGACCTATATTATTAGGTATTACAAAAGCATCATTAGAAACCGAGTCGTTCTTATCTGCAGCTTCATTCCAAGAAACAACAAGAATTCTTACAGATGCTGCTATAAAAGGTAAGATAGATAAACTTGAAGGATTAAAAGAAAATGTAATAATTGGAAAATTAATTCCTGCAGGTACTGGAGCAAAAAAATATAGAAATGTTGAGATGGATTTAGAATCTAGTTTCAAAGATGAAGAACCATTTGATGTTTTAGAAGAAAAATTGAGTGAATAAACCACTATTGTGGTTTTTTTCATATAATGCTTGAAATAGATTTGAGCAGATGTTAATATTAAATCTAGAATAGAGGGGAAATATATGAATGAAGTTTATGATTATTTATTAAAAAAATTAAATTTGAAGGATAATGATTATGTAGTTATTGGTGTTTCTGGTGGTCCAGATTCTATGGCTCTTTTAAATTTATTGATAGAATTAAGAGAAGAAATACAAATAAATATAGTTTGTTCTCATATAAATCATAATATTAGAACAGAAAGTGAATATGAAGCAAATTTTATTAAAGATTATTGTAAGTTAAATAATATAATATTTGAGTTTATGAAAATAGAAGCTTATGGTGATGATAATTTTCATAATGAAGCTAGAACAAAAAGATACGATTTTTTCGAAAAAAATGTTAAAAAATATAAGGCAAAATATTTGTTAACTGCTCATCATGCTGATGATTTAATTGAAACTATATTAATGAGAATAACTAGAGGTTCATCATTAAAAGGATATAGTGGTTTTCAAAAAGAAATAGAGTTTAATGAATATAAATTAATAAGACCCTTATATTCAGTGACAAAAAATGAAATATTAAAATATAATAAAGATAAAAAAATAAAATATGTGGTAGATTTATCTAACGATAAAGATAAATATACAAGAAATAGATATAGAAAAAATATATTACCTTTTTTAAAGAAAGAAGACCCAAATGTTCATCAAAAATTTGAAAAATTTTCAAAAACTCTATTAGAATATAATGATTATATTGAAAAACAAGCAAAAAAAGAATTAAAAGATGTATATGCTCAAAAAATATTAAATATTACAAAATATTTAAAATTAGAGGAGATTATTCAAAAAAAGATAATAAATCAAATATTGGAATCAATTTATCATGATGATTTGATGTTAATAAGCGATACTCATGTAGAGCTAATACAACGATTAATATCAACTAATAAATCTAATAGTTATATTCACTTACCTAATGATATATGCGTTATAAAAAGTTATAATAATATTTTTATAAAAAAAGAAGAAAGTGAAATAAATGATTATGAGATTGAATTATCTAAATTTATAAATTTACCTAATGGTAAAAATATAGAAATAGTGGAAGAATCAACAAGTACTACTAATTATATCTGTAGATTAAATACCGAAGAAATTAAAATGCCATTATATGTTAGAAATAGAAAAAATGGTGATAAGATAAAAATTAAGAATATGTTAGGAAGCAAAAAAATAAAAGATATATTTATAGATGAAAAAATTCCAGTTGAAGAAAGAGATAAATGGCCAATAGTATTAGATTCTTCTGATACTATTGTATGGATTCCAGGAATAAAAAAATCTATTTATGATAAAAATAAAAAAGAAAAATATGATATAATAATCAAGTACTATTAAAGTACATTGGGAGGAAGAATGAAATACAGCAAAGAACAAAGAAAAGCAATGGCACCATACTTATTGGTGGGAATATTTTTGATATTATTATTATTGTTTTCAAATATATTTAATAATAAAGTAAATATATTAACTTATGATGAATTTAGCAATAAATTGGATGATGGAGAAGTAATAGAATTAACTATCATTCCAAGAGATTCTGCTAAAATATATGAATTGGTTGGTAAATTAGATAGTTACGAAGAAAACGAAACGTTTTCAACTAAGGCTCCTTTATCAGAAAGTGTAATAAATAAAATATTAACTTTAGATAAAGATTTTAAAATTGAAGCTAAATCAGATCCTGAATCAGGAACATTTTGGGTATTAATTATTAATGTTTTACCTATTTTGTTATTAGTTGGAGTTACTTTTTATTTCTTTTCTAAACAAGTTGGTGGCGGGGGAAATAAATCATTTGATTTTGGAAAGAGCAAAGCAAAACTAAATCAAGATTCTAATAAGACAACTTTTAATGAGGTTGCAGGTCTTGATGAGGAAAAAGAAGAAGTTGGAGAATTAATTGATTTCTTAAAAAATCCAAAGAAATTTCAAAAAATGGGTGCCAGAATTCCCAAAGGAGTTTTATTGGTGGGCCCTCCAGGAACAGGGAAAACTCTATTAGCAAAAGCTGTAGCAGGCGAAGCGGCTGTACCATTTTATTTTATTAGTGGTTCTGATTTTGTAGAGTTATTCGTGGGTATTGGAGCATCCCGTGTTAGAGATATGTTTAAAGAAGCTAAACAAAATGCACCTTGTTTAATTTTTATTGATGAAATTGATGCAGTGGGAAGGCAAAGAGGAACTGGTTTGGGTGGAGGACATGATGAAAGAGAACAAACATTAAATCAGTTACTAACTGAAATGGATGGATTTGGCGCTAACGAAGGAATAATTATTATTGCGGCTACTAATAGACCAGATGTTTTAGATCCTGCATTATTAAGACCGGGAAGATTTGATAGACAAATAGTTGTTAACTTTCCTGATGCTAAAGGTAGAGAAGAAATATTAAATGTTCATGCTAAAAATAAAACTTTAGCAAACTCTGTTAACTTGAAAAATCTTGCGAAAAGAACAGTTGGATTTAGTGGGGCGGATTTAGAGAACTTATTAAATGAAGCTGCATTATTAACTGTTAGGAGAAATAAACAAGCAATAACAATGTCTGAAATAGATGAAGCAACCGATAGAGTATTAATGGGACCTGCTAAAAAGAGCAGGAAATACACTGAAAACGACAAAAGATTGACGGCATATCATGAAGCGGGTCACGTTGTAATGGGGTTGAAATTAAGTGATGCTAACGATGTCCAAAAAGTAACCATAATTCCTAGAGGATATGCTGGTGGTTATACTATAATGGGGCCAAAAGAAGAAAGATTTACAATGACTAAAAACGAGATAATTGAAAGAATTACGGGTTTATTAGGTGGAAGAGTTGCGGAAGAAGTAGAATTTAAAGAAATAACAACTGGTGCTCAAGATGATTTATCTAAAGCAACAAAACTTGCTAGAGCAATGGTAACTGAATATGGAATGAGTGATTTGGGATTGTTACATTTAGAACAACAAGATGAAGGTGTTTTCTTAGGAAGAGATTATAATAAATCAAGAAACTTCTCAAATGAAATAGCGCATGAAATTGATAAAGAAATGAGAAAAATAATAGATCTTTGTCATGACAATGCTCTAAAAATAATGAAATCAAATAAAAAGCTATTGGATTTAATAGCAAATACATTACTTGAAAAAGAAACACTGACAAAAGAAGAAATAGATTATTTGGTAGAACACGAATCCTTAGAAGGATACGAAGAAAAATAAGATAAGTAAAAACTTATCTTTTTTATTATAAGTATTGACTGTTTTATATTTTAATGTTATATTTAATAACGTTAGTTTTGAGTAATCAAAACTTATATTTAGATAAATAATGAAACACCTGGATATGTGTTTTAAAGAAAGGAGAAATTACAATGCCTACAATTAATCAATTAGTAAGAAAAAGAAGAACAAATAAAGTTACTAAAAGTAAAGCTCCAGCACTTGAAAAAGGATATAATTCTTTAACAAGAAGAGAAACAAAATTGCAAGCTCCTCAAAAACGTGGAGTATGTACTCGTGTTGGAACTATGACTCCAAAGAAACCTAACTCAGCATTAAGAAAATATGCAAAGGTTCGTTTAAGTAATGGAATGGAAGTAACTTGTTATATCCCTGGAGAAGGGCATAATCTTCAAGAACATAGCGTAGTAATGATTCGTGGTGGACGTGTACCAGATTTAATTGGTGTTCGTTATCACATAATTAGAGGAACATTAGATACAGCTGGAGTTCAAAATCGTAAACAAGGTCGTTCTAAATATGGAACAAAAAGACCAAAATCTAAATAGAAAGGAGACTAAATAATGCGTAAGAAAAGAGCGGTTAAAAGAGATGTGCTTCAAGATCCTTTATATAATTCTAAAGTTGTAACTAAGTTAATCAATAGAATTATGTATGATGGAAAAAGAGGAAAATCTCAAACAATATTATATGATGCTTTTGAATTAATAAAAAAGCAAACAGGACAAGAACCAATGGAAGTGTTTAATAAAGCACTAGAAAATATAAAACCAGCTTTAGAAGTTAAATCAAGAAGAGTTGGAGGCGCAAATTATCAAGTGCCTACTGAAGTATCTGATGATAGATCTCAAGCTTTAGGACTTCGTTGGTTGGTACAATATGCAAGACTTAGAGGTGGCAAATTAATGTCAGAAAAACTTGCAAATGAAATAATAGATGCATCAAATGGAACAGGTGGTGCAGTTAAGAAAAAAGAAGATACTCATAGAATGGCAGAAGCTAATAAGGCATTTGCTCATTATCGTTGGTAGAAAGGATTATTTATGGCAAGAGAATATTCGTTAGAAAAAACTAGAAATATTGGAATTATGGCTCACATTGATGCCGGAAAGACTACTTTCACCGAAAGAATATTATTTCATACTGGTAAAATTCATAAGTTAGGAGAAACACATGATGGTGCTTCTCAAATGGACTGGATGGATCAAGAAAAAGAAAGAGGCATTACTATTACATCTGCTTCTACTACATCTTATTGGAAAAATCATCGTCTTAATGTTATTGATACACCAGGGCATGTTGATTTTACAATAGAAGTAACTAGAAGTTTAAGAGTATTAGATGGTGCAGTAGCATTATTAGATGCAAATGCTGGAGTTGAACCTCAAACCGAAAACGTTTGGAGACAAGCTACAGATATGAAGGTACCAAGATTAGTGTTTGTAAATAAAATGGATAAAATGGGAGCTGACTTTTATGCTAGTGTAAAAAGTATAAAGGATAGATTAGGAGTAAAAGCTTACCCTATTCAACTTCCAATTGGTTCTGAAGATAACTTTAATGGAGTTATTGATATTATAGAAAGAAAAGCATATCACTATGATGGTAAACCCGAAGAAGTAGCTATTGAAGTTGAAATTCCATCTGATATGAAGGAAAAGGTTGAAGAATATAGAACATTATTAGTTGAAGCAGTAGCAGAATTTAATGATGAATTAATGGAAAAATATTTAGAAGGTAAAGAGATAACAATTCAAGAAATTAAAAAAGCAATTAGAAGCGGAGTTACCGATGTTAAGTTTTTCCCAGTAATGTGTGGAACTGCATTAAACAATATGGGAGTCAAATTAGCACTTGATGCAATAGTTGATTATTTACCAAGCCCTATAGACGTAGAAGCTTTTAAATGTATAACAATGGATGGCGAAGAAACCGAAAGACATCCTTCTGATTCTGAACCTTTTGCAGCAATGGTATTTAAAATAATGGCTGATCCATTTGTTGGTAAATTATCTTTCTTTAGAGTTTATTCTGGAACGCTTAAAAGTGGTTCATATGTATTAAATTCTAATAAAGATGAAAAGGAAAGAGTAGGAAGAATTCTTCAAATGCACGCGAATAATAGAACTGAAATAAGTGAAGTATTTGCTGGAGAAATAGCGGCAGCAGTTGGATTAAAAGTCACTACAACAGGAGAAACATTATGTGATGAAAAGAAAGCTGTAATTTTAGATCCAATGAAATTTCCTGAACCAGTAATATCTGTTGCAATCGAACCAAAATCAAAAGCTGATCAAGAAAAGATGGGAATAGCATTATCAAAATTGGCGGAAGAAGATCCATCATTTAATCAAAAATCAGATTCTGAAACTGGTCAAATAGTAATATCTGGAATGGGAGAATTACATCTAGATGTATTAGTTGATAGAATGAGAAGAGAATTTGGAGTTGAAGCAACAGTTGGTAAACCCCAAGTTGCATATAGAGAAACAATCACTCAAGCAGGAGATTGTGAAGGAAAATATATTAAACAATCTGGTGGTAGAGGACAATATGGACATGTATGGATTAAGTTTGAGCCTAATCCAGAAAAAGGTTATGAATTTGTTGATTCAATAGTTGGAGGAACAGTTCCTAGGGAATATATCCCAGTAACAGATAAAGGATTACAAGAAGCTATGAAAAGTGGAGTTCTTGCGGGATATCCAATGGTTGATATTAAAGCTACTTTATTTGATGGTTCATACCATGATGTTGACTCATCAGAAATGGCATTTAAAATAGCAGCAAGTTTTGCATTAAAAGAAGCTGTTAACAAATGTAAGCCAATATTGTTAGAACCAATTATGAAACTTGAAGTAACAACTCCAGAAGAATATTTTGGAAATATAATGGGTGACATAACTTCAAGAAGAGGAAAACCAATGTCACAAGAAACAAAAGGAAATGCAATATTATTGCAAGCAATGGTACCTTTATCAGAATTATTTGGATATGCAACAAGTTTGCGTTCTAATTCACAAGGAAGAGCTACTCCAATAATGTTCTTTGATCATTATGAAGAAGTACCTAAAAACATTGCTGAAGAAATTATAAAGAAAAACGGGATTAAATAAATTCGAAAGTACTTGAAAAAAAGTCAAGTATTAGATAAAATATAATAGTAATTGAAATAAGGAGGAAATTAAAAATGGCAAAAGAAAAATTTAATCGTTCAAAATCACATGTTAACATTGGAACAATAGGACATGTTGACCATGGTAAAACAACATTAACAGCAGCTATTACATCAGTATTAGCTAAGCATGGTGGAGCTCATGCAATGAAATATGATCAAATAGATAACGCTCCAGAAGAAAAAGAACGTGGTATAACAATAAGTACTACACACGTTGAATATGAAACTGAAAAAAGACATTATGCACACGTAGATTGTCCTGGACATGCTGACTATGTAAAAAATATGATTACAGGAGCAGCTCAAATGGATGGAGCTATATTAGTTATAGCTGCAACAGATGGTCCAATGGCTCAAACTCGTGAACATATCTTACTTGCAAGACAAGTAGGAGTACCAAAAATGGTAGTATTCATGAACAAATGTGATATGGTAGATGATGCTGAATTATTAGATTTAGTAGAAATGGAAGTAAGAGAATTATTAAGTTCATATGGATTTGATGGTGATAATACTCCAGTTATTCGCGGATCAGCATTAAAAGCTTTAGAAGGAGATGCTACTCAAGAAGCAGTTATAGTTGAATTAATGAAAGCTGTTGATGAATGGATTCCAACTCCAGAAAGAGATACTTCAAAACCATTCTTAATGTCTATTGAAGACGTATTTACAATAACAGGTCGTGGAACAGTAGTAACTGGACGTGTTGAACGTGGAGAATTAAAATTAAATGAAGAAGTAGAAATAGTAGGATTAAAAGATACTAAGAAAACAGTAGTTACTGGAATAGAAATGTTCCGTAAACAATTAGATTCTGCACAAGCAGGAGATAATGCTGGTATATTACTTCGTGGAACTACTCGTGAAGAAGTAGAAAGAGGTCAAGTTCTTGCTAAACCTGGTACTGTTACTCCTCATACAAAATTTGAGGCCGAAGTATATGTACTAAGTAAAGAAGAGGGCGGACGTCATACTCCATTTATGAATAACTATAGACCACAATTTTATTTTAGAACTACAGATGTTACTGGAGTTGTAGAATTACCTAGTGGTGTTGAAATGGTTATGCCAGGAGATAAAGTTACTATGACAGTAGAATTGATTCATCCAATAGCAATTGAAAATGGAACTAAATTTTCAATTCGTGAAGGTGGAAGAACTGTTGGTGCTGGATTAGTTACAAAGGTTATAAAATAAATAAAAAACTACATTATGTAGTTTTTTTTATAGTTTAATAATATCGTCTTTCTTTTTATGAGTACTTTTATATATTGAATATTTTAATTTACTTAATACTAAATCAAACTCTCCAATATATTCAACAACTCTTGCGTTAAATCCTTTATTAAATTCAAATAATGGATAATATTTGTTTTTTGGATTAAAATCTCCGGTTATTCCATTTAAGTTAAATTTTTTAAATCCAACTTTAGAAAAGCCTTCTATTAAAACCTTATTAATTAAATAATCAGTATTAAATTCGTTGTATTGCTCATTTTTTCCTTGTGCAAAGAAAAATATTTCATCACCATATTTTATAACAATAGAACCGGATAAAATCATGTCATTTTTAGAATTAAATAATGTTGTTGCCATAACAACATCTTTTTTGTATATTCCTAATAATCTATCAGATTCCATCTTCTGATTTAATAACTCAGCTCTATTATTTGTAATCAATAAATCACTATTAATTGATGAATTTTTTATTAATTCTTTTTCATATAAATTTTTACAATTTTTTAAAAACAATTCTGGATCAATTTTAGAAAAGAAAATATCTAACATATCAAAATTTGAAAATATATTTATTAATTTATAATAATAATTAAATTTTTTGTTTTTGGGTAAGAAATTAAATAATGTTTTCAAATCATCTTTTTTTCCTTTATATATTACAACCCCTCTTCTTTGTGCTTCTTTAATTGCTTCTAAAATCTTTTCATCAAAATAATTCACTATATTAACCGGATTCTCAATATTATCTATTATAGAATTCCATCTAGGAAGTTCATTTTCAAAATATAAATTAAAACCCGTATGTCTAAATCCTATACTACCTAGATAATTTATAATTTTTAAATTATTACCAAATTCTGGAAGAGGTTTTCCATTATTATCTCTTTTTATGTATTCTATTGGAGGATCTATTTTTAATGATATAATTCTTTTCTTTTTTAAATAATCTTTTAATAAAGAAACATACTTATCAATCAAATCAAAATTTTCAAAATCTATTAAAAATCCTCTTGGAGAGTATGCTGTTTTAAAATTAGGGAAGACTCTTTTAACTAGTATTAAAGAAGCCGCAATGATTTTTCCATCGAAATCCATTAAAGCAAGATAAAAATCTTTATATCCATTTCTAGACATAAATTCACCATATTGTGATGTTTGATAAAAATTTCTATTTTTATGTGTTATGGCGTATTCATCAAATTGTCTTTGATTAATTTCAACTATTCTCATTTAGCCAACCTCTCATATTTGGAGTTATCCATATAATACTAATATTATTATATCAAAAAATCAATAGAGTTTATACATATTAAATATATTTTACATAAAAATTAAGATATAATATTATTGGAGGGTATATGTTTAACAATAAAAAAATATTTATTTTAGGAATGGCAAGAAGTGGTTATGAAGTTGCAAAATTATTATCAAGCTTAAACAATGAAATAGTAATAAATGATCAAAAAGAAGATCAAGATATTGAACACTTAAAGGAATTAAAAGATTTAAATATAAAAGTACATCTTGGTAACCATCCAGACGATTTATTTGATAATACTTTTGATGTATTAATAAAAAATCCAGGAATAAAAGATGACCACAAATATGTAGTTAAAGCAAAAGAATACAAAATTCCAGTTATTAATGAAGTTGAAATAGCATATTTATTAATGCCTAAAGAAATATCTTTGATTGGAATTACAGGAAGTAATGGTAAAACTACAACAACTACATTGATTTATGAAATGATTAAAACTCAATATAACAATATTCATTTAACTGGTAATATTGGATTCCCTTTATCTGCCTTTGTAAATAATATAAAACCCAATGATATTGTTGTTATGGAAGTATCTGTACAACAATTATTAAATTTAGAAAAATTTAAAACTAATGTATCAGTTTTGTTAAACTTATCAGAATCACACTTAGATCATGTGGGTAGTTATGAAAACTACAAGAATATTAAAAAGAAAATATTCAATAATCACACTAATAAAGATGTTTCTATATTAAATTTAGATGATAATGAAGTTTTAGAATTAACAAATGATATAAAATCAAACAAATTATATTTTTCAAAAGACAAACCCGTAAATTGTTATATGAAAAATAATAATATATATATAAATGAAGAATTATTAATTAATATTAATGATATTAAAATAAAAGGAAATCATAATTATGGAAATATTATGGCAGCTGTATTAGTATCTAAAATATATAATATTTCTAATGATAACATAAATAAAGTTTTAAAAGAATTTAATGGTGTTGAACATAGGATAGAATTTGTAAAAGAAATTAATGGTATAAAAATATATAATGATTCAAAATCCACTAATATTGTGGCAACAAAAACAGCACTTAAGTCATTTAATAATCCAACTATACTATTGCTTGGTGGATTAGATAGAGGTCAATCCTTTATGGAATTGAAAGATTATTTAGAGAATGTAAAAGTTGTAGTAGCGTATGGAGAAAACAAACAAAAAATATATGACGAAATGACATTATTAAATAAGAAATGTATAATTTGTAATGTTTTAGAAGAAGCAACAAATATTGCTTTTAATAATTCAAAAAATGGAGATATAATATTACTAAGTCCTGGTTCAGCTTCTTGGGATCAATTTCCTAATTTTGAAGAAAGAGGCAAAAATTTTAAAGAATATATAGGTAAATTAGTTTAATAATTATGATTTTTTTGATACAATGGATTAGCGAGGTGAATTATGAATATATTAAGAAATATATTTGACCATGAATATAAAGAATTAAATAAATTTAGTAAATATGCAGATAAAATCGAAGAGTTAAGTGATAAATATTCTAAGTTATCAGATAAAAAAATAAAAGAAAAAACCTTAGAATTAAAGGAAAGATATAAAAAAGGAGAAACTTTAGAAGATTTATTACCAGAAGCTTTTGCTAATGCAAGAGAAGCTTCTTTTAGAGCTATTGGAGAAAAACCTTTTTATTGTCAATTACTTGGAGCTATTGCTATTCATTTTGGTAATATTGCGGAAATGAAAACTGGTGAAGGAAAGACTTTGACAACAGTAATGCCTGCCTATTTAAATGCTATTACTGGTAATGGAGTCCATGTAATTACAGTTAATGAATATTTAACTTCAAGAAACGCAGAGTGGATGGGAAAAATATTTGATATGTTAGATGTATCTGTTGGAGTTAATTTAAGAGAACTTTCACCATCAGAAAAAAAAGAAGCTTATGATAAAGATATTTTATATACAACTAATAATGAGTTGGGTTTTGATTATTTAAGAGATAATATGATAGTAGAATCAAAAAATAGAGTTCAAAGAGGATTAAATTACGCAATATTAGATGAGGTTGACTCTATGTTAATAGATGAAGCTAGAACACCATTAATAATATCTGGTGGCGCTATGAAATCTATGAATTTATATGTTTCTACAGATATGTTTGTTAAAACATTAAATAAAGAAAAAGATTATACTATTGAAGAAAAAACAAATAGTATAGTTTTAACTGATGAAGGTAACGAAAAGGCTTCTAAATATTTTAAAATAGATAATATTTATGATATTGAAAATTCTGGATTAATACATCATATAAATCAAGCTTTAAGAGCAAATTATATGATGCAAAGAGATGTTGATTATGTAGTAGATAACAACGAAATAGTAATAGTAGATCAATTTACAGGAAGATTAATGAAGGGAAGAGCATATAGTGAAGGGTTACATCAAGCTATAGAAGCAAAAGAAGGAGTTAAAGTTCAAGACGAAACTAAAACTTTAGCAACTATTACTTTTCAAAATTTATTTAGAATGTATAAAAAATTGTCTGGTATGACTGGTACCGCAAAAACGGAAGAAGAAGAATTTAGAAACATTTATAATATGTATGTAATACAAATTCCTACTAATAAACCTATTATTAGGGAAGATTTAGCGGATTTATTATATTCAACTAAACAAGCTAAGTTTAATGCAATAGTAAATGAAGTTGAAAGAAGACACAAAGAAGGACAACCTATATTAGTGGGTACTATAGCAATAGAAACAAGTGAATTAGTAAGTACATTATTAAACAGAAGAAGTATTAAACACGAGGTATTAAATGCTAAGAATCATGGTAGAGAAGCTGAAATAATAGCGAAAGCTGGAGAAAAAGGTTCTGTTACAATAGCGACTAATATGGCTGGTCGTGGTACTGATATTAAACTTGGAAAAGGTGTAGTTGATCTTGGAGGATTATGTGTTATAGGTACAGAAAGACATGAAGCAAGAAGAATCGATAATCAATTAAGAGGTCGTTCTGGTAGACAAGGAGATCCTGGAGTTACACAATTCTTTATATCATTAGAAGATGATATAATGCTTAAGTTCGGAACTGATAGATTAAAAACAACATTACAAACTATGGGATTAGATGGAGATGCAGCAATAAGAAGTAAAATGTTTTCTAGAGCGGTTGAATCAGCTCAAAAAAGAGTAGAAGGAAATAACTTTGATACTCGTAAACAACTTCTTCAATATGATAATGTAATGAATGAACATAGAGAAATAATCTATACAATGAGAAACGAAATAATTGATTCTGAATCAATTAGAGATAAAGTAATTGATATATTTAATACCTTTGTTAATAGTACGGTTGAAAAT
This sequence comes from Mycoplasmatota bacterium, assembly GCA_012727915.1. Taxonomy (GTDB): domain Bacteria; phylum Bacillota_I; class Bacilli_A; order RF39; family UBA660; genus JAAYGD01. The sequence goes on from JAAYGD010000058.1 coordinate 16,187, forward strand.
TATATTAATACTGCTGAAAATTATAAACCTGAAGATAATGAAGAGAAGATTGATAATTATCAAGAATTAACTAATCATCTTAACAAAAATATATTAAGAAATAATATTATAAATACTTCTGATATAAAAAATAAAGATATAGAAAAGGTAAAAGAAATAATATTAGAAAAGTTCACTAAATTTTATGAGAATAAAGTTAAAGAAATGCCTATTGAAATAACAAATGAATTTGAAAAAGCAATAGCTTTAAGAGTAGTTGATTCAAGATGGATGGATCATATTAACGATATGGAACATTTAAAAGAAGGAATAGGTCTAAGAGGATACGCTAATGAAAACCCTTTACAAGCATATATAAAAGAAGGTTATGAAACTTTCGATGTTATGATTGATAAAATTAATAAAGAAACTTGTTTATATTTATTAAGCGCAGAAATAAGAAGAAATGTAGAAAGGGAACAAGTAGCAAAACCTATTGCTGATAATAGTGGAGAAGCAAAATCAGCTCCAATAAAAAAGAAAGAAAAAATAGGAAGAAATGATCCTTGTCCATGTGGAAGTGGGAAAAAATATAAACAGTGTTGTGGTAAATAGCCCATAAAATAAGGGTTTGTGAGGTTTTGAAATTTAAAAAAATACTCAAAAATAGCCAAAATGTTTGTAAATTGTTTGTAAAAAATACAAATTGTTTGTAAAAAATGGCTCAAACCTAGGTAAATAAAGGGGAAAATACTTACAAACAAATATATAAACATTAAAGATAGCATTCAGTTGCTATCTTTTTTCTTCGTTTTAAATGGATGTAAGGGAGGAAAAAACGATGGGAAATGTTTATGTTCAAAAAAGGGGTAGTGTTTTTCAATATCAATTCCAAATTGCTTCAGTAGATGGAAAAAGGAAGTATAAAAATAAAAGTGGTTTTTTGACTAGGAATGAAGCATTTAAGGAAGGCGTAAAAGCTTATACTGAATATATGAATACTGGTCATGATTTTACTCCAAATGAAATATCTTATAGTGATTATTTAGATTATTGGTTAGATAATTATTGTAAGACTAATTTAAGATATAGAACTGTACAGACATATACAACTCTTATTAATAAATATATAAAACCTAAAATAGGGATGTATAGATTATCTACTATAACAAGTGTAAGGTTAAATATGTTTATTACTGATTTAATAAAGGAATATGATTTTTCTAGAGCATATTTTAAAAATATATTAAAAGTTATTAAAGGTTCTTTTAGAGAAGCTTGTGATGTATATGGATTAATTAAGTATAATCCAACACTTACATTAAGACTTCCTAAAATGGATATTGAAAAAGAGGAGGTAAAACATTTATATTCCTTAGATGAAATAACTAAGATATTAAATAGATTTAAAGGGCAAGATGCTTTTACTTGCTCTTTTTTAACATCTTGCTTTACTGGTATGAGAACTGGTGAAGTATTTGCTTTAACTTGGGATGATATTGATTTAGAAAATAGGATAATACATATTAAACATAGTATTTATAATAAACCTAAAGATGAAAAAGGTAGATGGTATATAGGACCAACTAAAACTATATCTGGTACAAGAGATGTTTATATAAGTGCAACACTTTTTATAGCTTTAAGTAATTTTAAGAGAAAACAAGATTATTTAAAAAAGATATATGGAAAAAAATACATTTATTATCATACTGAAGAAGTTAGAAATAGTTATGGTAAAGTAATAGAAACTAGAATTATTGAGAATAAAAAGGGATTTAAGTATGATAGTAATATTAATTTAATATTTACTAAAGATAATGGCAAATATACTGGTACTGATTTAATTCGTTATCCTTTTAAAATTATTAGAGAAGAACTGGGATTTAATAATTGTAGATTCTATGATCTAAGAGGTAGTTATGCTACTAAGATATTGAATAATGGAATTGAAAGACGAGAGGTCGCTGATATATTAGGTCATAGAGATGTATCAACTACTGAGAATTATTATATATCTAGTACAAGTGATACTAGAAAAAATGCAACAGAAGTATTTGATAATTTAATGAAGTCTGATGTAATAGATGAGATAGTGGAATATAAGTTTTAATTTCACTATCTTTTCTTTTTTTTAAGTTATTACGCTCATTTGCGTTTTTAACAAAATTAAACTAAATACCAATACCGCAATCGACTTTTATGGTTGTTTTGTTCAAAAAAATCTTATAAATTAAAATAATGATATAGTCCTACTAGCCAAAAATATGTATACATACAAAAAATCAATAGAAATATTAAAAAAATTGTTCTCATTAAAATTAATGAAGATATATTATGAAAGTGTGTTATAATTATTATAGAAATAAGGTGATAGTTATGAAGAAAGCTATAATTATTATTTTAGTAATAATTGTTACGTTATTTTTATTATTTATAGTAGAAGAATGTATAAGATTAAAAAATAATGTTGATGCTAGTCCGCTATTTGTTATAAGTAAATCTAAATGTAGTAAAATTGATTGGATTTGTTATGATGAGGAAGGGAAATATACTGAAGTATATTGGAGTTTTGGATTCGTTTTAAAAGAAGAATATTCTTTAAATATTGAATCTACTGAAGCATTAATAAAATATAATTTAGATAAAAAAGAGTTTTTGCTATTCAATAGTATTAAATTATGGAATTTGGAATAAGGATAATGTAGAAGAATGGTTAACTGAAATACAAGTACCTATTAAATAGAAAGAGAGTGAAAATATGGCTAACGAAGATAAAAAAGACTTTAATGCTAAAATGAACAATAGTAAAGATATGCCTAAAATAGTTGAATTAGATAATGAAGCATCAAAAAAATGGGGAGGAAAGACAATGGTTATTGCTCCCCCAATTGATTATGATGAATTAATGAAAAAGGTACCAAAAGGTAAACTTATAACTATTGATGCATTAAGAAAAGCAATGGCAAAAAAATATAAAACTGATATTACTTGTCCACTAACTTGTGGAATCTTTGTAAATATTTGTGCATGGGCTAGTTATCAAAGAGATAAAAATATTACACCATATTGGAGAACATTAAAATCAGATGGGGAATTAAATGTTAAATATCCAGAAGCAATAGAACTACAAAAAAGATTACTTGAAGAAGAAGGACATACAATTATTTCAAAAGGTACAAAGAATATAAAATACTATGTTAAAGATTTTGAAAAAAGTTTGATAGAACTATAAATTATAATTTATTGAAATAATTGCACTATTAAGATATATAGAACGGATGAGAATCCGTTTTTGTATGCTATAATAATAAGTGAAAGACAAACAGTAACTTCTTGTTTAGAATGGAGATAGTGTTATGGCAATGTGGAATCCTTGGAGAGGTTGTAAAAAATGTAGTGATGGTTGCTTACATTGCTATATTTACAAAGGTGATTTGAAAAGAAATGTTAATACGAATGAAATAGTAAAGACAAAAGATTTTGAAAAACCTATAGAAAAGTTAAAAAATGGAAGATATAAGATGAAATCTGGAATAGTTTATCTATGTTTTTCTACTGACTTTTTAATTGATGAAGCAGATGAATGGCGTTCTCTTTGTTGGAATATGATAAGAGAAAGGCAAGACTGTACATTTCTATTTTTAACGAAAAGAATTGATAGATTTATGAGTTGTATCCCTTATGATTGGGAAGATGGTTACGATAATGTAGTTGTATGCTGTACTATTGAAAATCAAAAAAATGCAGATTATAAATTGTCTATATTTAAAGATTTACCAATAAAGCATAAATGTATCACAGCACAACCGTTACTTGAAAAAATTGATATTGAAAAATATCTTGATGATATAGTACTTGTGGTAGTTGGCGGTGAATCCGATATAAATGCTAGACCATTTAATTATGATTGGGCTTTAAGTATCAGAGAACAATGTATAAGAAAAAATGTTAATTTTGAATTTAGACAATGTGGAACTTATACTATAAAAGATGGAAAACAATATAAAATTCAAACAAAAGATTTGTGTAAGCAAGCAAAACTAGCAAATATCAATTATAAAAAGAAGTAATATAAATTATAAAATTTTAGTGAACTTGAGGTGAAAAAATGAGTAAGTATGAACCATTATGGAAATATATAAAAGAAAATAATAAAGATGAATATAAATTATCTTTTGAAGAAGTTAAGAAAATAGTAGGATTTGAATTTGAGCATGCATTTTTAACTTATAAAAAAGAATTAATCGATTATGGATATGAATTTAAAAAATTATCCTTAAAAGAAAAATGGATTTGTATAGTAAAAAAACAATCGGAAGATTAAGATATTCTGATTAATGAGAGGATAGAAATATTCTCTTTTTCTTTTCTTTCCTTGTCCTTTTTCTTGTTTTATAGTATAATTTACTTAGTTATGAAAGAAAGAACATCTTTTATAACCTAGAAAAATCGTTGTTTAAAATTTAAAACGAATGCAAACAATGTTTGTAATTTGTTTGTAAACTGTGAAATATTGATAGTAACATAAATACTATAAATAACATATATACCGAATGTTACTTGACCTACAAACACTTGAAATAACAATAATAACATAAATACTATATGTACTATATATACTAAAAGTGTATGAGCATGTGGCTCAGGTAAAAAATATAAGAATTGTTGCGGTAAATAATGCTAAAAACCCTCGTAAATCCTTATTTTACAAGGGTTTTTATAATTCAACATTTTGAGTAATTTTTATCAAAAAAAGGTGTTTAGATAAGTTTTAGATAAGTTTTAGATAAGTTTTTTTCTTGATTTTTAACAATTTTAGTCTTTATAAAATAAATAATGTTATAAGCAGTTAGAATACTAAAATTGTGATATAATATAAATGTAGGAGGACTTATGAAAAAGAAAAAGATAATAATTATTGTTGCAATTATAATTTTTATTTTAATGTTAATACCAATACCTAATCAATTAAAAGATGGTGGTTCAGTAGAATATAATGCAATATTATACCAATATACTAAAATACATCGTTTAAACGAAAAATCAGCTACAGGATATGAAGATGGTTGGGAACTTAGAATTATAGGAATTCAAGTTGGTGGGGAAATAAATACATATGTTAAAGCAGAGCAACAAATGAACGAAATTGTTTCATGCTTAGAAAATGAATTAGGTGGCTATTTAGTAACTGAACAAGATATTCTTTTGGATATTCCATTATCAGAAATAAAAAATGTTAATACAGAAAAAATAGAAATATTTAAAGGAAAGTATGCAAGTAATCATAAAGATAACATGTATTTTATAGTCTTTCCTAAAAATGGAACTTATGAATCAGAAGTAATGAATGCATTTGATGAATATTTTAGCAAAAAGTTTACTACATATCAGACTTTTTCAAGTCCAGTTATTCCAACTATTTATATTCATACAGAAAATAATGATATTGATATGAAAACTATAACTAATAAATGTATAACTAATACAGAAAGAGAAAACAGTAAATCTATCCCAACAGCAACGATTAATAAAATCAGCAAAACAAATAAAGTTATTATAAAATCAGGTGAAAAAGAATTAGCTGTTATTAAAGATGCTGAAAAGGTTAATGAAATAATAGAAGCGATATCAAGTGCAAGTAGATATGGAGAAGTTTGTTTAAGCGATGGTCATGGATTTGATTTTGAACTTTACAATGATAATAAATTAATTGATACATTACGAGTATGGAGTGACGGAAAGAGAGTATTACCTGAAAGTATAAAAGGCTGTTATTATTCAATATCAAATGGTACTGATTTTAGAAAAATAATTGAAAGAGAAAGTGACTATATATTTTATTCAATATTAGATTATTCAGAAACATGTGATGAAGCTTTGGAGTTGATCTATGAAAACAATGGAAACAAGTACTATTTGAGTTGCATAAAAAGTGATAAAGTTATGATAAATTTTTTAATCAACAATAAAGTAATGACTCTTAAATCTGCACTAGAGAATAAATTAATTTCTGCAGATAAAATTGCCAGCGAATATTCAGATGTTTTGATAAAAAAATGATTGCAATATTTTGATATTACGATATGATTAATGACAAAATTTTAGATAAGTTATTAGATAAGTTTAAACTGTATTGTCAGGAAATTAGACATAACTTTTTTGCAATTTATGAGTAAAATATTAAAATTTTCAAATAAGAAATGCCAATTTTCAAGCAAAAAATTACATGGTTGTTTTAATGGTTCGCCATGTGGCAGTGGTAAAAAATATAAGCAATGTTGTGGAAAATAACTCGCATAAAATAAGGGGAAACGCGAGTTTTTCTTTTATCTTAAATATTCAAAGTTATTTAAAAATACCATTTAGATACGATTTTTTATATCCAATTTACAATTAAATAGCAATATTAATTATAAAGATTATTGTTATGAATAATATTAGAATAAAAACGATTGAGAAAAAAGCAACAAAAGCATTAAAAATTATCATTATAATATTGGAAAATATATTTAAAAGTAATATAATCAAATTGAGATAAAATGGTAAAAGTGGCAAAAATATCAATGGAGGCAATATGAAATTAAATCCTAAAAGATCAGAAATTGAGATAGGGCGAACCGTTAATTCTATTATTCAAAGAAACGGAATAAAACGAAAACTAAAGATGAGTCAAATTGAATTCTCAATTATGAAAGCAAGAGACATTGAATCGCAAGAACTTTTAAAAGTTACTAATCATATAAATATAAAAATATTAAGAAGATTTTAAAAAGTAAATGTTTAAAAGAAATAAATCGTACTGGTATTACACGAAAAATAGCGAGAAATTGCTTTTTTTTAGTTATCTATAAAATTATAAAATATATCAATATTTTGCTTAATATATTTTGTGGTAAATATTTTGTTTTTATGTATAATATTAATAGATGTGGAGAAGTAATATGAGTGAAATAGAATATTATGATGAGGTTGGTCCTTATATAGAAAAATATTTAGTTGATGGTAAATTGGGCAAAATGGAATCTAATGATTTATCTCAATTACATAGGTATTTTGATTCGAAATATTATGATATATATATGAAGGAACTTTAAACCAATAGAATAAGATTTTTTAAATAAGTAAAAATTAAATTTAATAAGATGTATAATTAATGTATATTATAAATTAATTGAATAAACAATGATAGTGTATTATAATAATGTTGAAAAACAGGTGGTATTATGGTTGATGATAAATTAAAAAAATATATTGAAGATAATATCTTTCCCATTTATGAAAATAATGATTGGGGTCATAGTTTGGAACACATTAATTATGTAATAGATAGAAGTATAAGGTTTGCGAGTACATTATCAAATATAAATTGTGATATGGTTTATACTGTTGCGGCATACCATGATATAGGCCATTATATAGACGCTAAGAACCATGAGAAAATATCTAGTGAAATTTTATTGAATGATGAAGCTTTGAAGGATTTCTTTAATAGTGAACAAATAAATATTATGGCAGAAGCTGTGTATGATCATAGATCAAATATGAAGGGTGAGCCTAGAAGCATATACGGAAAAATTGTCTCATCTGCTGATAGAAATACAATAATAGATGTATCTTTAAAAAGAACCTATGAATATAGATTGTTTCATTGCCCAGACGATTCAATTGAATATGTAATTGAAGATTCAAGAAAACATATATTAGATAAATTTGGAAAGAATGGATATGCAAAAGAAAAAATGTATTTTGAAGATAATGATTATAAAGTGTTCTTACAAAATATATCAAATCTAGCAGAAAACATAGATCTTTTTAAAAAAAAATATTGTGAGATAAATAATATTAAATTAACTGAAGTGAAAAGGTTAAGTAAAAATGGAGGTTTTATATGAAGAAGAACTATATAAAAGAGATATATAAAGATATTAAGTTGTATTATAGAGTTGATATTACTATTAGAGATTTTTTTAGTGAATATTTAAATAAAGGCAATATTATTGAATTGATTTCTTTTGAAAAAAATAAATATTATACCTGTAGTCCCGGAATGCCATCAGAATACTTTTCTAGAGAAAATATTACTACAAGTGCAGAAGTATTAACAGATAAGAATGAAAAGTACGTTATAAATGAAAATTTTTTTGGAATTAATTTTGAATCACCTTGTGACAAATATAATATAAAAATATATGATAATGAAGGCAATATGATTGCAAATACAAATGATTATCTTTTATATATAAATGAGAAAAAAAGCAATACTAAAAATATGAAATTAAATAAATAATATAATGTTGCAATACTTTTAAGATTGTTGTATAATTTATATATAATAGAGAGGGATAGTATGAAATATAATAAAAAAGTTTTAATTGCAGTTGCTGTTGCAGTTGTAGTGATATTAATAATATTACTAATTGTTACAAGAAATGCAGCCGAAAAGAAAAAAATAGAAGAATATGATAAGTTGATTGCAAGTTTATGCTCTACTGCTGTTAATTTGGAAAAAACAAATTCTAATACAATTGTATTAGCAAAAGAAGTTGGAGAATATACTTTTGTTCCTTTAAGAACACTATCTTTACTTACAATTGAATCAGATAATAGAATTCCAATTAATTTGAAAAATCCCAAATTATCTTCAGATAAAAAACCTGTATATTTTGAAGATACTAAAGCACTTAAGTTATATGTAGATGATGATAAAAAAGTGGTATGTAAAGAATTAGTTGATTTGGGAGAAGGACCTAAGATTACCTTAAAAGGTGAAAAAGCAATGGTATTAAAAGTAGGAGATAAATATGTAGAACCTGGTTATACCGCTACTGATAAAGAGGATGGAGACTTAACAAGTAAAGTGTTGAAAAACGGATTGCCAGATACTACAACAAGAGGAGAATATACAGTATTATATTTTTTAGAAGATAGTATGAGAAATAAAACTTCAGAAGTAAGAACTATATCAGTTAAATAACTATAATAAAAATTATAGTTTTTTTTTACTTATAATGTTATAATTTTTATGGTGATAGTATATGGAATTAAAAGAGTTGGAACTTATAGTTAATCAAGAAATCGAAAAAAACAATACTCTTAAGGAGTTACTTTGACATTGAAAATGTAAAAGTAAAATTAAAAGAATTGCTTGATTTAACTGTTAAAGAAGATTTTTGGAACGATCCCAAAAAAGCAGAATCAATCTTATCCACTATTAATCAATATAAAAGTATAATAGAAGAAATTGAAGATGCATATAATGATTTGATAGAAAAAAAAGAAATAATATATATGTTAAAAAGCGAATATGATGAAGAATTGTTTGATTTGGTAAGAAAAGAAATTGATGAAATAATTAAAATTCAAGAACAATTTGAAATTAAAACATTATTGGGTGATGAATTTGATAAAAGCAATTGTATATTAGAAATTCACAGTGGTGCAGGTGGAGTTGAGGCTTGTGATTGGGCTAATATGTTATATAGAATGTATACAAGATGGTGTGAAAGAAATAAATATAAATATGAAGAACTATATTATCAGAAAGGAGAAGAAGCTGGGTTAAAAAGCGCTTCACTTCTAATAAAAGGAATATATTCATATGGATATTTAAAAGGTGAAAAAGGAATACACAGATTAGTTAGATTATCCCCTTTTGATTCAAACAATAAAAGGCATACTTCCTTTGCGTCTGTAGATATAACTCCAGAGTTAGATCAATCTATAAATATTGAAATAAAAGAAGAAGATTTAAAAATAGATGTATATAGATCAGGTGGTGCTGGAGGTCAATCTGTAAATACTACCGATAGTGCAGTTAGAATTACTCACATTCCAACAGGAATAGTTGTAACTTGTCAAAATGAAAGAAGTCAAATTCAAAATAAAGAAAAAGCATTAAATATTTTAAAAAATAAATTATATATAAATGAATTAGAAAATAAGGAAAATGAATTATCAAATTTAAAAGGAACAAAAAACAAAATTGATTTTGGTTCTCAAATAAGAAGTTATGTTATTCACCCATATTCAATGGTTAAAGACCATAGAACTGATTATGAGACGAGTAACATTTATGATGTGTTGGATGGAGAAATAGATGAATTTATACACGAATATTTAAAAGGAGAAAAAAGATATGGAAGCATTAAATAATAAACCTATTGTAAAAAAAGTTCAAAAATGGATTACTGTTGTTTTTGGATTATTTTTATATTCTATAGGTTATAATTTATTCTTATTAAAAAATAACATTGTAGCTGGAGATATTGAAGGTTTGGCAACTATTTTTCAAGATAAATTGGAACCATCAATGTTAATACTCATATTATCTATTTTGTTATTATTAGCAGCATTTATATTTTTAGATAAAGAAAAGTTTATTGGGTCTATAGCGGGTTCTTTATTATTTCCTTTATTTGTATTTTTGACAGCAAACATAACTGAGTTGATTGTAATTGAAGGAAACGATTTATTATTAGCGGCAATATTCGCCGGATTATTTTCTGGATTTGGTTCTGGTTTAGCTTTTAAAATGAATTGCAATACTGGAGGTACTGATGTTTTACAACAAATATTATCTAAGTATGCAAAAATATCAGTTGGTAAAGCTAAAATAATAACAGATGGAACTATAGTATTATTTGGTGGATTCGCATTTGGATGGCAAATGGTATTATATTCTATAGTATGTATAGTTATATTCGGAATTGTAACAGATAGAGTTATGCTTGGAATTTCATCTACAAAAGCATTATATATAATTACAGAAAAGGAAGATGAAATAAAAGATTACTTACTACATAGAGCTTCACATGGGTTAACTTTATTAGAGGGAAAAGGTGGTTATACCGATAGAAGACAAAATATAATAATGTGTTTGGTTCCCAATAGACAATATTTTTCGGTAAAAGAAGAAATAGAATTACTAGATAAAAATGCATTTTTGATTGTAACTGATGCATATCAATCATCTGGTGGACAATAGGAGGTATGATGGATTTTATTAACATAAAAAATGTAATGAAGCAATATAAAAATGGTGTTACCGCAGTATATGATATAAATTTAACTATTAATAAAGGAGAATTTGTTTTTATTATGGGGGCATCCGGAAGTGGAAAATCAACACTAATTAAGTTGCTTTATAGAGAAGAAAAACCTTCAAAAGGTGAAATTACTCTTGCGGGTACAAATGTAGCAAAATTAAAAAATAGAAAAGTATTTAAATTGAGAAGAAAATTAGGAATAGTATTCCAAGATTTTAGATTGCTACCAAAACTTACTGTATATGAAAATGTAGCATTTTCTTTAGAGATATTAGGCTTAAAAAAACAAGAAGTAAGAGAAAAAACTTTAAAAGCTTTAGATTTGGTTGGATTAAAAAGTAAAGTAAAAGATTATCCAGACCAATTATCTGGAGGAGAACAACAAAGAGTTGTAATTGCTAGAGCTATTGTAAATGAACCTAAATTATTAATTTGTGATGAACCAACTGGAAATTTAGATCCTAAAACTAGTATGGGTATTATGAAAGTAATAGAAGAAATAAATGAATTGGGAACTACAGTTATTATGGCAACTCATAATGTTGATATTGTAAAAAAACTCAATAAAAGAGTTATATTAATGGAAAATGGAAAAGTTATTAAAGATTACAAGGAAGGAACTTATAAACATGAAATGGATTAGAATATTAGGCAGAAGCATAAAAGATGCTTCTAATAGTGTTTTTAGAAATATGAGTTTAAGTGTTGCTTCAATTTCTTGTATTGCAATAACTTTAATAGTGGTATCTCTAGCAATGTTGCTTTCATATAATGTTGATAATGCTACAAAGTTAATAGAAAAAGATTTTACAATTGTAAGTTTTGTAGAAAATAAAGCAACCGATAAACAAATAAAAGAAATAGAAAAATTAATTGCCGAAATGGATAATGTTGAGTCTTATAAATATAAAAGTAAAGAGGAAGTTCTTGAGGAAGCAAAAGCATCTGATGATGTTTTTAAGACTATTATAGAGGGTTGGGATGAAGATGAAAATCCTTTACAAGCTGCATTTTTAATTAAAGCAAAGGATATAGATGAGATTGAAAAAACTAGTAATGAAATAAAAAAAATAGAAGGTATATCATTAGTAAGATATGGAGAAAATGTTATAAAAAATATGCTTTCTACTTTTGATGCTGTTGAAAAAGTATTAATAATAATAGTTGTTTCTCTTGTAGTAGTAACTGCATTCTTAATTTCTAATACTATCAAATTAACTATTTTTTCAAGAAAAAGAGAAATCGAAATTATGAGAGTTGTTGGTGCTTCAAACACAAACATTAAAACCCCATTTATTGTTGAAGGAATATTTTTATCTGTATTAGGATCAATACTTCCAATAATATTTACTATATATGGATATAATTACCTTTATTCTAATTCAAGCGGTTCTATGTTCTCTTCATATTTGAAATTCTTAAAATTAGTAGAACCTACTCCGTTTGTATATATTGTGTCCTTAATGCTTATTACTATTGGAATTATAGTAGGTACTTTAGGAAGTTCAAGAGCAGTAAGAAAATATTTAAAAATTTGATTTAATGATATAATAATAGCAAGGTGGTAATATGAAAAAATATATAAAATTAATATTTGCGTTTGCATTTGCGTTTTCTTTTATGATAATTGTTAATGCTAGTAATAAGATTTTCGTTCAATATGAATTATCATATTTAAACGATTCGTTAATTCCTTCCTTAAAATATGATGTTACTAATAATCTTCCATATAATAGCTTAAAAACATTAAATTGTGAATGTTATCCTGAAATTCAAAATGGGAATCATAATGTAAGTTTATTTAATGGTATGGGTATAAATGGAACTTTAAATGATCACAAGACAATCAATAATGAAATAACTAGTTCTTTTAAATTAGTTAGAAATGGAATTATTATAGCGAGAGATTGGAAATCTTCACTAAGTTCGGGAATGCTTAAAATAATTGACATTTTAAAGTTTTTTTACGATATCCTAATTATATTAATTCCTATTTCATTACTATTGTTTGGTACCGTGGATTTATTAAAAGCGGTTGCTGCACAAGATGAAAAAATGATTAGTGCTGCAACTTCAAGCCTTGGAAGAAGGGCTTTGTGGGCGGTTGTGGCAATATTAGGCATGATAATCATTAAAGCAATTTTATTTTTCTTTGATGGTGGTAATGATTGGACTAGTTATTGGTAAAATAAAAATAGAGTATAACTCTGTTTTTTGTTGTAAAAATATATACAATATGTTATATTTATTCTATAATGAGAAAAGATAGGAGAGTATTTATGAATGAAAATAAAAATTATCAAGATGACTTTCAAAAACCTGTAGGAGTAGAGGTTAAGGATAGTAATAGCAGTAGTTACAATGATACTTATTACGACCAAAGTTATAGTGATAATAAATATAATGAATATGAGGAACCAAAGAAGAAATTACCTTGGAAAATAATTATAATTATTATATTGGCTCTTATATTTATATTTTTGTTTTGGTATTTTTTATTTGGAGGCGGCGCAAATACTAATGTCAACCTTCAATATGAAAAACTATCAGATGAATTATGTGAAAAAGCTAAAGAATATGCGGATAAGAAACCTGATATTATTGATACAGATACTCCGGGAGCAACAGCATATGTTAAATTACAACAATTAGTTGACGAATATATGATACCAAGTACTCCAATTAAAGATCCTAGATATAAAAGAACGTTATTCTCAAAACCAGAGGGTAAAGAATTCTTGTCTTTTGATTCTTATTTGAGATTATTTGTAATGCCTAATGGAGAAGTTTCTTGTGAAGGGTTAGTTGATACTGGTGAAGATCATACTCAACCAATATTATCTTTAAAAGGAACAACCCCAGTTATAATATCTAAGGGAACTAACTTTGAAGATCCGGGCGCAAAAGCAGTAGATGATGTTGATGGTGATATTACTGATAAAATAGTAAGAAGTGGTTCTGTTGATACAATGACTATAGGAGAATACATAATTAAATATTCAGTATCTGATACATCCGGAAATACAACAAATATTGAAAGAAAGATTATTGTTCAAGAATATGAGGATATTGAAGTTACTATTGGAAGTAATTTTGACTCTATTACACCTCAAATAGAACTAAAAGGTTCAAATCCATATTGTATGGAAGTTGGACAAAAATATAAAGAACCAGGAGCTATTGCTACAGACAACATTGATGGAAACATAACTGATAGAATTAAAGTAGATTCAAGTGCCGTAACTGGTTTAAGAAATGGTAATTTTAGAGTTACATATGAAGTGTCTGATACATATGGACATAAAGCGATTGCTTATAGATCAGTAATGGTTAGAACTGAGTGTGTAATAAATATTGATGATGATAAACCAAAAGTAAACACAAGACCACAAGTACATTTAAAAGGTAAGACGTCTATCACTATAGATTTAAATAAACCTTATAGTGACTTGGGAGCAACTGCTTGGGATAAAGAAGATGGCGCTATAAAAGCAGTAATGATAAGAAATACAGTAAATGTAAATAAAGCTGGTATATATGAAGTTGTTTATAAAGCAACTGATAGTGGTGGATTATCAGCATCTGCAAAAAGAATAGTAACTGTTAAAGACCCTAATGCTATTTCTAATGTTGCTTCATTTGTTGAAATACCCAAAGACATGAGAATACCTTTAGGTCAAGCAACAACAATTCCTAAACCTGCTGCTAAAGATAGTTATGGAAAGGTTTTGGAAGTTACTCAAACAATAAGAAATTCATCAGAAAAAGTTGTTAGTGCTATTAACTTTAATAGAATAGGAACATATAGAATTGAGTATTCTGCTAAACCAAATGGAGGAGTGACTCAAGTAGTACATAGAAATGTAACTATATATGATGATAAAGCACCAATATTAAATATTGGAAGTGAAATATTAGTATTATTAAGAACTACAAATTGTAACCTAACTGTTGAAGATTTGAAGATGGCAGGGATGACAGTTACAGATGCACCAAATGAGGTTGCTCCAGAAGTAATAATTACTGGCGGAGAAAACACTGTTTGTGCAATAAATACAAATGGTATAGATATTGAAGTTTATGCTAAAGATGATTCAAACAACAAATCACCTGTTAAAAAAGTTAAATTATATATCGTAAATTCAGTAGACCCTGCAGATCCTACAAATGTTGAAATAGGAAACTGTGGTACAAACGGAGAATTAGATATGTTTGTTGGAGATCAAGCTACGTTAACTTCTAAAGTATATCCAATAAATGCATCTGATAAGAGCGTTACTTGGACATCAGAGTTAACACAATATGCAACAGTAGATCAAACTGGAAAAGTAGTTGCAGTAGCTAAAGGTTCAACATATATTACTGTTAAAACAGTTACTGGTGGACATACAGCAACATGTCATGTAATAGTTAGAGAGAGAACAACAACTGTACCTGTTACTGGAGTTGATATAGAAGGATGCGAATCCGGTTCTATGACGATTAAAAAGGGAGCAGTTAAAGAATTAACAGCAATAATTACACCAACAGATGCTTCAAATAAAAGTGTTAGTTGGACAAGTAGTAATAATTCCGTTTTAGAAATAGCTACATCGAAATGTATTGATGTAGTAGAAGGTTCAACAACAGTTTCAAAATGTATGAATGGCAGCACAGGAATGTACGCTAAAGAAGTTGGAACATCAACGTTAAAAGTAACAACTGAAGATGGAAATAAAACAAAAGAATGTGTTGTTACTGTAGTACCTAGTGAAGAAATAGATACTACTGCTCCACAAAAGGTAATTGTTATTGCAAACAATGCAAATACATCAGACCCTTATAATAAAGCTGGTAATTGGTTGGGTGGTAATTTAGAAAGAGAAGTAAAAATTACTGTTAGAGCTATAGACCCAGAATCTAAGATAACTAAATTTATAGCGTATGATTCAGCAGGAAAAGAAGTAGCGTCATTTACGCCAGAAGTAAATGTTCCTGATACTGGATTACTTGTTATAAAAGAGGATACTTCTTCAACGTTAACCTTTGAAGCTGTTAACGAGGCTAACTTAAAGAGTGAAAAATCCGATTCAGTAATTGTTAAGCTAGATAATACTGGCCCTAAAACAACTTATGAAACTTGGATTGAAGATCCTAATAAATGGGTAAGTTCACCTTCTGTGACTGTTAAATATAACTCAGTAGATAGTGGAAATGGAATAATTGAAAAATATGAATATACTCATGATGATGTAAAAGCAAAAGCAATAAATGAAATTAAGATTGAAGGATCAACACAAAATGTTGAAATGATTTTTTCAGAAAGTAACATAAATAAATATGTTTATGTAAGAGCAATTGATAAATTAGGTAATATTGGTCCTTGGACAGACAAACCGTCATACTTAAATATGGATACGGTAGCTCCTGCAGCGCCAGGTTTAGCAATTGTAGCAGGAACTAATAATACAACTAACGTAAAAGTTCAACTATCATTTACTGATAGTCCAAGTCCTAAAATGAGCGGATTTGGAAAATACGAATGGTACGTTAATAATGCACCTGGTGTAACTGAAACTAATGAATCTGCTCAAGTTTCATTAACTTCACCAGGAAGTTATACATTGAGAGCTTGGAGTTATGACAAGGCTGGAAATAAGAGTGCATCATTTGGAGAATTAACTGGAATAGTTGTAACTAGTCCGCCAGCTCCAACACCGGAACCAACACCAAAGCCGACACCAAAGCCGACACCACCACCAGGAACAATTACTTTAACTAATTGTAGTTCTGGATCTGTAACAATAAATCAATCTGAAACGTTTACATTAAGCGCGACAGCAACAACGGGTTATACAGTAACATCCTGCAGTATTACTTCTGGAGGAAACCCCGGTTCTTCAATAGAATCTGGTAAATGTACTTTAATAGGAAAAACAGAAGGCTATTTAAATTATTGTGCATACGCAAAAGATAGTGCAAATAATGTTATTTCTAATTGTTGTAAAGTTTCAGTTAATAAACCTCAAGCTGTTACACCTACAGTAACTATTTCTAAATGTCCTACACCATTAGTGGTAAATAGAAATGGTTTTGTGGTTTACACAACAACAGGATATGCTAGTGCTCCAACAGCATCATATACCTCTTCAAATCCAAGCGTCGCTGTAGTTGCACAAAATGGTTACGTAACTGGTAAAGGAGCGGGGCAAGCAGTGATTAGTTTAACTGTAACTGGTGTTCCAGTGAATGGAACTACACCGGTTTCTAAAACAACATCTTGTGCCGTTACTATAACGCCACTACAACAAGTAACAGAATATAGATCAAGTACTTGTACAACATATAATACTTGTTCTACAACAAATTGTGGTTGTGCCTCTGTTTACTTTGGTTCTTGGTCAAATGTTTCTTGTTATGGAACTAGCTCTGGCTGCAGTTCAGTTAAACCAGCAAACACAACATACACTCAATATCGATGTGAAACAGTTTCTGGGTGTGGAACTTCTGCCATGCTTCAAAAAAGATCGGGATCTTGTAGTGTGTGGGCATCTTGCCCTAATCAATCTTGTGGATGCCAAACATGGAGTGGTTGGAGTTCTTGGACTTCGACTAAATGTACACCAATAACTTCACAAAAAAAATGTGAAACTAGAACAGTTTATCAATAAAGCCAATATATTAAATAAAAAGCACAAATGTATTTATTTTGTGCTTTTTTATGTTATAATATTTTATGATAAAGAGGTATATTATGATGAAAAAACTTAGTATATCATTGTTATTGTTAATAGTGTTTTCGGGTTGTTCTGTTGATTATAACTTAGACATAAGTAAAGATTTAATTATAGATGAAACTATAAATATAAATGAAAAAACAATTGAAATTAATAAATATGCGTTAGATGAAGAGTTTTTTATAGATTCATTAATCGATGATTATAAACAAATATATAATTATTCAACGTATATGTTTGAAAAAAATATAAATAATAGTGAATCTATTGTAATAGCAAAAAAACACTATTTAGGTATTGAAGACTATAAAAATAATAATGAAGTTTATAGGATGGTATTTGAGGATTATACTATATCTAATCAAGGTGATGTATATACTTTTGCCTATAAGATTAATAATAAGAATGAAATATCATTATTTAAAGAAGATGAATTATATGATAGCTTAGTTGATGATATTAATTTTAATATAACATTGCCATTTAAAGTGTTAGAAGAAAATTCGGATTCTATGGATGAGAAACAAAGTAAATATACATGGAAAATTAATAAAGAACAAGAGTTAAAGGATATAGTAATAGTATTTGATATTAGCAAAGAACCTTTGAAAAAAGAAACTATTGGATTGTATGCAATTGTGGGTTTGTTTGTACTATTAGTAGTAATTGTTATATTTGGCTTCTATAAATATAAAAGGTTTAACAAAATCTAGGAGGAAAAATGACTTTAGAATTAGTTTGGACGATTGCAAAAAAAGTAATTGATATTATATTGGTTTGGTTTGTATTTTATTTTATATTAAAAAACATAAGAAATAATGTTAAAATGTCATTATTGTTTAAAGGTATAGTAATATTACTTTTAATTAAAATATTAAGTGATACATTGGGTTTAGTAACAATAGGTTTAATATTTGAATATTTAATTATGTGGGGACCTTTAGCGCTTGTTATAGTGTTTCAACCTGAAATAAGAGGAGCATTAGAACAAATAGGAAGAACTCAATTACTTGGAAGACACAAAACATTAACGATAGGAGAAAGAGAAGAGTTGGTATTTGAAGTTATTCAAGCAGTTGAATATTTAAAAAAATCAAGAATTGGAGCTCTAATTGTTATAGAAAGAGATGTTAGTTTAAGAGATTATATAGAAAGATCTAAAAAAATATATGCTAGAATTTCTAGTGAATTATTGATTTCAATATTCTTCCCTAATAACCCTCTACATGATGGTGGAGTGATTATTCAAGGTGATAAAATTTCTTCGGCTGGAGCTGTTTTTCCAACTAGTATTGATATGAGAATTGGAAAAAGGTTGGGTACTAGGCATAGAGCAGCTTTAGGAATAAGTGAGGAATCAGATGCTATTTCATTAATAGTATCAGAAGAAACTGGAAGAGTATCAATTGCTATTAATGGAGAATTAAACTATAATTTAACTTTAGAAGAAACAAAAGAAATATTAATAGAGGAATTACAACCAAAAACTGAAGATTTTGAAGAGGTTGAAACAATTGATGAAGGAGATAAAGAATGATAAATATTAAACATTTATTTAAAGTAATTTTTAAATTTTTTGATAAAATAATTTTTACTCCTGTTACAAAATTTTCTGTAGCTGTTTCTGAGTTTGTAAGAGATAGATTTAAGGGGTTTGAAAAAACATTTACTAAAAAAAGTAGTCTATTATTGATTTCTTTATTTTTATCTTTATTAGTATTTTTCTTTATAGATACTAAATCATTAACAATAGCAGAAACTACTGCAGAGGTAATTTATGGACAATCTGTAAAAACAATATACAACGAAGAAGCATATGTAATAGAAGGACTTCCAAAAACTGTAGATATTACTTTAATCGGGAGAAAATCTGATTTATATTTAGCAAAACAATTACCTACTCATGATGTATCAATAGATTTAAAAGATTTAAAACCTGGATCTCATAAAGTTACCTTGAAATATAAGGGAGCAATCGATAGTATAAATTATAAATTGGACCCTTCAATTGCGTCTGTTGTAATTTATACAAAAATATCTGAAGTAAGATCAATAGATGTTGATGTAGTAAATCAAGATAAATTAAATTCAAGATTAGTAATAAGTGATATTAAGCTAGAAAGAGAAGAAGTAATCATTAAAGATGCTGAACACAAATTAAAAGAAGTTGCAAACATTAAAGCTTTAGTAGATATAAATAATTTGACTAATCCTGATGTAGGTACTATTGAATTAACAGATATTCCTTTAGTTGCGTATGATAATAAAGGAAATATTGTGGAAACGGAAACGGTACCATCAAAAGTTACGGCTAGTATAACCATTACTTCACCTAATAAAGTTGTACCAATAAAATTAATTCCAAAGGGTAATATAGCGTTTGGTAAAGCAATAAATACAATTACTAGTGATGTTAGTGAGGTTACTATTTATGGAGAACAAAGTGTAATTGACGCTATAACATCTATTCCAATAAATGTTAACATTGATAAATTGGATGCAGATAAAACTATTACAGCTACAATTGATAAACCAATCGGAGTTAAATATATTAGTAAAAATAGTACTATTGTAAATGTTACTATTGGTGAAGAAGTAAGTAAAGAAATGGAAGGAATAAAAATAAATATAACTGGTTTATCTGATAAATTTAATGCTTTCGCTGTAAGCAAAGAAGATTCAGAAATAACGGTAGTATTAAAAGGAGTAGATGATGTAATAGAAAGTCTCGATTCTAGTTCTATAAAAGCTACTGTTGATTTAAAGGGGTATGGTGTTGGAGTTCACGAGATAACAATAGTTGTTGAAGGATCTGATTTAAGAGCGACTTATACTCCAAAAGTTAAAACAGTAAAAATTGAAATAAAAAACAAATAATATATAATTGAAATTAAATAAGGAAACAAATCAGTTTCCTTGTTTTGTTAGAAAATAAGTGATAAAATATTTATTCGTAGTAAATATTAATAAAAAGAAAGGGGTGTTGTCTATGTTTGAATTAGTATCTAATTATACACCGTCCGGTGATCAACCTAAGGCTATAGATAATTTAGTGAATAGATTAAATTCTAATACAAAACATCAAGTTTTATTGGGAGCAACTGGTACTGGTAAAACTTTTACTATTGCAAATGTAATAAATAAAGTAGACAAGCCAACACTTGTTCTTGCACATAACAAGACCCTTGCGGGTCAATTATATAGTGAATTCAAAGAATTATTTCCAAATAATAGAGTAGAGTATTTTGTTTCTTATTATGACTATTATCAACCGGAAGCATATGTTCCAAGTTCTGACACTTATATAGAAAAAGATTCGTCAATTAATGATGAAATAGATCAATTGCGACATAGCGCCAC
Source organism: Mycoplasmatota bacterium (assembly GCA_012727915.1). Taxonomy (GTDB): domain Bacteria; phylum Bacillota_I; class Bacilli_A; order RF39; family UBA660; genus JAAYGD01. Next base: position 37,290 of record JAAYGD010000058.1, read on the forward strand.
ATCTGCTTTATTGGATAGAAGAGATGTAATAGTGGTATCAAGTGTATCTTGTATATATGGTATTGGTGAGGTAGAAGAGTATAGGAATCATATGTTAATTTTAAATAAGGGAGATTTAATTGAAAGAGATAAAGTTCTTTTAAAGTTGGTTGATATGCTTTATGAAAGAAATGATATTGATTTTAAAAGAGGAACATTTAGAGCTAAAGGTGATGTTTTAGAGGTAATACCTAGTAATGATAGAGCATATGGAATTAGAATAGAGTTCTTTGGAGATGAAATAGAAAAAATATCTGAATTTGAGGTTATAACTGGAGTAATAATAAAAGATAAAAAAACTGTAAGTATATATCCGGCAAGCCATTTTGTTACTAATTCTGAGAAGTTAAAGATTAGTATTCAAAAAATAAAAGACGAATTATCAAAAAGATTACTTGAATTAAAGGAAAGTAATAAATTATTAGAATATCAAAGATTAGAGCAAAGAACAAATTATGATATCGAAATGTTGACTGAGACAGGATTTTGTAATGGAATTGAAAATTATTCAAGACATCTAGCGTTAAGAGAAGAGGGCGAAATACCTACAACATTAATTGATTTTTTTCCAAAAGATTATTTGTTGGTAGTTGATGAATCTCATGTTACATTGCCTCAAGTTAGAGGAATGTTTAATGGAGATAGATCTAGAAAACAAGTATTAGTGGATTATGGTTTTAGATTACCGAGTGCTTTAGATAATAGACCTTTAAGATTTGAAGAATTTAATAATAAAATTAATAATGTAATATATGTGTCTGCAACTCCTGGAGATTATGAATTATCATTAGTTAATAATAATGTAATAGAACAAATTATTAGGCCAACTGGATTATTAGATCCAACAATAGAAGTTAGAAGTAGTAAAAATCAAATTGATGATTTAATTGCGGAAATTAGAAATAGAGTAGAAAAAAATGAAAGGGTATTAATTACAACATTAACAATAAAGATGTCTGAAGAATTAACTAATTATTTAAAGAACTTAGATATTAAAGTTGCGTATCTTCATAGTGAAGTAAAAACGTTAGAAAGAATAAAAATAATTAGAGACTTAAGAATTGGAACATATGATGTTATTGTGGGTATTAATTTATTAAGAGAAGGATTGGATATACCTGAGGTGAGTTTGGTTGCCATTTTAGACGCTGATAAACAGGGTTTTTTGAGGAGTGAGAGAAGTTTAATACAAACTATAGGCAGATGCTCAAGAAACTCAAATGGGCATGTTATAATGTATTCTGATGCCATTAGTGAAAGTATGGATAGAGCTATTAAGGAAACTAATAGAAGAAGAGATATTCAATATAAATATAATATAGATAATAATATTCAACCTAAAACTATAATTAAAGAAATTAGAGAATTAATAAGCAATGAAGAGTTGATTAATGATGATAAGAAGTTAAATGATAAAAAGAATAATGAAAAAGTATTAAAAGAAATAGAAAGAGAAATGCTAAAGGCTGCTAAAAATTTAGATTTTGAAAAAGCAACTGAATTAAGAGATATATTATTTGAAATGAAAATCAAATATAGTGGGTAATTATGAAAAGATTAAGTGTTGAAAATATAGATATTATTATAGATGAAATAAAGTCTGGTAATACTGTAATAATGCCTACTGATACAATATATGGTATAGCTTGTGATGCATTAAATAAAAAAGCAGTTAATAAGATATATAAAATAAAAAAAAGAGATAATAATAAACCATTAACTTTAAATTTAAATAAAAAAAAGGATATTACAAAATATGCTTATATTACAAATAAATTAGAAAAAGAAATAATAAAAAAACTAATGCCTGGAGCAATTACGTTGTTGCTAAAGAAAAAGGAATATGTAGTCGATTTAATTTCTAAGAATTCTGAGTATATAGGAGTAAGAATTCCTAATAATAAAATAGTAAAAGAAATAATAAAAAAAATTAATTCTCCTCTTGTATTGACAAGTGTGAATATATCGGGAGAAATGCCTATAATTGATTTAGATGATTTGAATTCTGAAATATCTAATAATATAAGGTGTGCAATAGATGTTGGTATAATAAATAAAGGTGTTGAGTCTACAATAGTTAAAGTTACCAATAATAAAGTAGAAATATTAAGAGAGGGAAAAATAACTAAAAAACAAATTGAAGATATTTTATCTAGATAAGAGGAATAATATGGAAAAAATAATAATTAAAGGTGCGAGAGAAAATAATTTAAAAAATATTGATATCGAAATTCCTAGAAATAAATTAGTTGTAATGACAGGAGTATCTGGAAGTGGAAAAAGTTCTCTTGCTTTTGATACTATTTATGCTGAAGGACAAAGAAGATATGTTGAAAGCTTAAGTTCTTATGCAAGACAATTTTTGGGAGTATCTGATAAACCAGATGTAGATTCTATTGAAGGATTAAGCCCCGCTATTAGTATTGATCAAAAAACTACAAACAATAATCCAAGAAGCACTGTGGGTACAGTAACTGAGATATATGATTATTTAAGATTATTATATTCTAGATTAGGAATACCATATTGCCCTACTCATAAAGTTCCAATTGTTAGACAAAGCATTGAAGAAATGGTAAATAAAATTTTAACATATGAAAACGGGACGAAACTAATGGTTATTTCTCCAATTGTAAGAGGGGAGAAAGGAACCCATAAAGAATTATTTGATGATTTAAGAAAAGAAGGATTTACTAGAATAAGAATAAATGGTGAACAAAAAGATTTAAGTGAAGAAATTATATTAGAAAAAAATATTAGAACTGACATTGATGTTATTATTGATAGATTAATAATAAAAGAAGATATTAGAAGTAGATTATTTGAGGCAATAGAAATATCAACAAAATTATCAAAAGGGAAAGTATTAATAGACATTATTGGTGATAAAGAATTATTAATGAGTGAGAAATTCGCATGTCCTCATTGTGATTTTAGTATTGAAGAATTAGAACCAAGAATATTTTCATTTAATTCTCCTTATGGGGCTTGTAGTGAATGTAAGGGATTAGGATTTAAATTAAAAATAAAAGAAGATTTAATAATTCCTGATAAGGAAAAAAGTTTAAATAAAGGTGCAATTTTACCTTTAGCAAATATGGATGATTTTAATATATACATTAAAATGTTAGAAATTGTATGTAAAAAATATAATATTGATATGAATAAAAAAATAAAAGATTTATCAAAAAAAGAATTAGATATAATATTAAATGGTACTGAAGAAAAAATAGAATTTAATTTTTCAACAAGGAGTGGAAACAAATATAATAAAATAGAAAAATATGAAGGAATAAGCAATAATTTGGAAAGAAGATATATGGAAACTACAAGTGAATTTATTAGAATGTGGTTAGAGTCATATATGACTGAATTAACTTGTGAAGTTTGTCATGGAGCCAGATTAAAGGAATCTTCTTTAAATATATTTGTTAATGATAAAAATATATATGAATTATGTAATTTAAGTATTGATAAAATATATGATTTTTTTGAAAACATTAAATTATCAAATGAAGAAAAAGAAATATCTCAAATATTAATAAAAGAAATTAAAGATAGATTAAAATTTTTATTAAATGTTGGGTTAAATTATTTAAATTTAAATAGAAGTGCTGGATCTCTAAGTGGAGGAGAAGCTCAGAGAATAAGATTAGCTACTCAAATTGGATCAAGGTTGTCTGGTATGATTTATGTATTAGATGAACCTAGTATAGGACTTCATCAAAGAGATAATCAAAAATTAATTAATTCTTTGTTTGAAATGAGAGATTTGGGAAACACTTTAATAGTGGTTGAACACGATGAAGAAACAATGATGCAAGCAGATTACTTAATTGATATTGGACCTAAAGCGGGCATAGAGGGTGGCTATGTAGTTGCTAAAGGAACTCCTCAAGAAGTAATGAAAAATGAAAAAAGTATAACAGGAAGGTATTTAAGTGGAAAAGAAAAGATAGATGTTCCTAAAAAAAGAAGAGAAGGAAATGGCAAATATATTGAATTAAAAGGATGTACTCACAATAATTTAAAAAATGTATCAGTAAAATTTCCTTTAAATAAATTAATTTGTGTAACTGGAGTATCGGGTTCGGGAAAAAGTTCTCTTGTAAATGAAACTTTATATAAAATAATTTCAAAAGAATTATATTCTAATAAGATTAATCCTGGTAATTATAAAAGTATTAAAGGATTAGATAATATAGATAAAGTAATAGAAATATCTCAAGATCCTATTGGAAGGACTCCTAGAAGTAATCCTGCTACTTATACAGGTGTATTTGATGATATTAGAGGGATTTTTGAAAGTACTAAGGAAGCCAAGATAAGAGGCTATAAGAAGGGTAGATTTTCTTTCAATGTTAAAGGAGGAAGATGTGAAGCTTGTTATGGAGATGGCGTTAAAAAGATAGAAATGCATTTTTTAGCAGATGTATATGTACCTTGTGAAGTTTGTGGTGGAACAAGATATAATAAGGAAACATTAGAAATTAAATTTAAAAACAAATCTATTTCTAATGTTTTAAATATGACAGTTGATGAAGCGCTTCCCTTTTTTGAAAATATTCCAAAAGTTAAAAACAAGTTGGATATGATTTCTAAAGTTGGTTTGGGTTATGTTAAACTTGGACAAAGTGCAACTACATTAAGTGGAGGAGAAGCTAGTAGAGTAAAACTTGCAAAAGAACTTCAAAAAAGACCAACTGGAAAAAGTTTATTTATACTTGACGAACCCACTACAGGATTACATGTTGATGATATTAAAAAATTGCTTGTAATATTAAATAAAATAGTAGATAATGGAGATACTGTTATAATTATTGAACATAATTTGGATGTAATAAAAGTGGCGGATTATATAATAGATTTAGGTCCGGAAGGCGGAGATTTTGGAGGAGAAATTATTGCACAAGGAACTCCTGAAGAAATCGTAAATATAAAGAAATCTTATACTGGAGAATATTTGAAAAAAGTGTTAAATAATTAATAAATTGATTTTATTCATAATATATAAGTAGTATAATAATAATGGAGGCAAAATGAATAGTGTGTTGTTAGATTTGGGATTTATTCAAATAACTTATTATGCAATTATTATTTTAATTGCAATTTTATGTTCTTATTTTGTTATAGTAATGGAAGCAAATAAATATAATTATGATAAAGAATTCTTAGGGAATTTATTGTTTTGGACAATACTATTTGGAATAATAGGAGCTAGATTATATTATGTTTTATTTAATTTGGATTATTATAGCGCAAATCCTTCTGAAATATATAAGATATGGAACGGCGGTTTGGCAATACATGGTGGTATAATTTTTGGAATGATCTTTGCGGCTCTTTATTCTTTAAAATATAAAGGTAATATATTGAAATTATTTGATATATTTGGTGTAGGTCTAATAATTGGTCAAGCGATTGGAAGATGGGGTAATTTTTTTAATTCAGAAGCTCATGGTGGCGAAACAACAAGGATAGTATTAGAAAAAATGTTAATAATTCCAAAGTTTGTAATTGATGGTATGAAAATAGATGGTGTATATTATCAACCCACTTTTTATTATGAATTTTTATGGTGCTTATTAGGATTTATTATATTAATATTAATTAGAAAATTTTATAAATATTTGAAAGTTGGACAACTAGCATCATTATATTTTGTATGGTATGGAATAGGAAGATTTTTTATTGAAGGAATGCGTACAGATAGTTTAATGTATGGAGATATTAGAGTGGCACAAGTGGTATCTTTACTATCAGTATTTATTGGAGCTAGTATATTTGTATATAAATTATTTTCAAACAGATTTTCTAATCTTTATGTTGAGGAGTATTCTAATGAAATCAAGTTTTGATGTTGTAGTAATTGGTGCGGGAGTTGCTGGCATGACTGCTGCAATTTATTTAAAAAGAGCTAATATATCTGTTGCTATTATAGAAAGCACAGCTCCTGGTGGTCAATTAAATAGAATAAATAATATAGATAACTATCCAGGAGTGTTAAGTATAGATGGACCATCATTAGCGTTTAATGTCTTTTCTCAAATGCAAGAATTGAATGTTCCTTATATTTATGGGAATGTAGTAAAGATTGTTAAGGGAAAAGAGTATGGTATTGTTACTAATAAAGAAGAAATTTTATGTAAATCAATTATTATAGCAACAGGAAGAAAACCGATTGAAACAGGATTAGATATAGAAAAGAAATTACTTGGAAATGGTATTAGTTATTGTTCGATTTGTGATGGAAATCTATATAAAGACAAAATAGTTGCGGTATATACTAATAATGAAGAGGGAATTGAAGAAGCTAAATACTTATCAAATATTTGTTCTAAAGTATATATAGTAGGTGTTAAAGGTAGTAACAAAAATAATATAGAATATTATGATAATAAAATTGATGATATTAAAGAAAAAGATGGAAGAATAGAGAGTATAATATTAGATAATAAAAACATAAAAATTGATGGATTATTTGTGCTTCTAGGCAGCTATCCTTCAACTGAATTTATTGATTTAAAAAAACATGATGATTACATAATGGTTAATCAAGATATGCATACAAGTGAAGAAGGAATTTATGCTTGTGGAGATGTGATATTTAAAGGTTTATATCAAGTATCTACTGCAGTTGGAGAAGCTGCAACTGCTGCAAATAGTGCAATAAAATATATAAATAATAGGGAGTAAAATGTCATTTACATTAAAGGTAAAAGAAGAAATAATGAATCAAAATATGAGTAAAGTTGAAAAAATATCTTTTCTTTCAGCTTTTTTGAGAAATAATGCGGTTGTAGAAATAGATAAAATTTTAATTGAAACAGATAATAGTAGTATTTCTAATTTTATATTTAATATAATATATGATTTATATAATATAAGGGCAAAAATAACTGTTAGAAAAAAATATAATTTTAAAGATATATATTCATATATATTAGAGATTAAAATTAAAAAAGATGAAATATTAAGAGATACATCTATAATTAATGATAGTGGTATATTTATTAATATTCCTAAAGATTATATTTATAATGGAGATGAAGAAAAAGTAGCGTATTTAATGGGTTTATTTTTATCATCATCTTCTATTAATGATCCTAAATCTTCAACATATCATTTGGAATTTTCTTTAGATGATTATGAATACTCAATATTTATTTGTGAATTATTAGATAGTTATATGCTAAATAGCAAATTAATCGAAAGAAAAAATAATTATGTAGTATATTTAAAAGAAGGAGAGAAGATTGGAGATTTCTTGAGAATTATTAAAGCAAGTAATTCTGTAATGTACTTTGAAGATATAAGAATATATAAAGACTATAAAAATATGGTTAATAGATTAAATAATTGTGAACAGGCTAATGTTGAAAAAACTTTTAAATCTGCAAATAATCAATTAGAAGATATAGAAGTTATAGAAAAATATATGGATTTAGATAGTTTAGATTCGAAATTAATTGAAATAATAAAATTTAGAAAAAAATATTATGAACTTTCACTTCAAGAATTAAGCAAAAAAATAGAATTGGAAACTGGTAAAAAGGTTACTAAATCTGGAATTAATCATAGACTTAGAAAGATTAAAGAAATTGCTAATAAATTAAGAAGACATGAAATTAAGGAATAAATCATTTTCAAAAGTCTTTTTTTTTGATAATATATATATATACTTATAGAGGATGTGGTAATGTGGGCAAAATAATATCTATAGTTAATCAAAAAGGTGGGGTTGGTAAAACAACTACCAGTATTAATTTGTCCGCTTGTTTGGGATATTTGGGTAAAAAAACTTTACTTATTGATTTAGATCCTCAAGGAAATTCTTCTACAGGAGTAGGGATTAATAAAGGAGATGCAGCAAAAAGTATTTATGATGTAATGACTGATAAAGAAGAGGTTACTAGTTCTATTCAAAAAACTAAGTATAAAAACCTTGATATTATACCAGCAACTATTAACTTAGCTGGTATGGATATTGAACTTTTAAATAAGAGTGCAAAAGATCCTAGTTTTATAAAAACATCACAATTAAAAAAACATATTTTAATTTTAAAAAACTATTATGATTATGTTTTAATTGATTGTCCCCCATCTTTGGGTTTATTAACTACCAATGCATTAGTAGCTTCTGATTCAGTAATAATACCTGTTCAATGTGAATTTTTTGCGCTTGAAGGTATAATGCAATTACTAAATACTATAATGTTAGTTCAAAAAAATCTAAATCCCAAACTAGATATAGAAGGAGTATTATTAACAATGCTTGATTCTAGAACTAAATTAGGAATAGAAGTAGTAACTGAAATTAGAGGATATTTTAAAGAAAGAGTATATGATACATTAATACCAAGATTAGTTAAATTATCAGAAGCACCTTCTTATGGAAAACCAATTCATGTTTATGATCCAACCAGTAGAGGAACAGATGCTTATCTAAATCTAGCAAAGGAAGTGATTTTTAGAAATGGAAAATAAAAGAAGAGCTTTAGGAAAAGGATTAGAAGAATTATTTAATTCTGAAAGTTTGGAAATCGAAAAAATTGAAGAAAGAATATTACAAGAAGCAACAAAAGATGAAATAGTTGAAATAAGATTAGATGAATTAAGAAAGAATCCATATCAACCAAGAAAAGTTTTTGATGAAGAATCGTTGAAAGAACTATCTGAATCTATTAAAAATTATGGTGTTTTTCAACCAATTATTGTTAAAAAAAGTATTAGAGGATATGAAATAATAGCTGGAGAAAGAAGAGTCAGAGCAAGCAGAATGGCTGGCTTAGAAACTATTCCTTCTATTGTTAGAGATTTTTCCGATGAACAAATGATGCAAATAGCGTTATTAGAGAATCTTCAAAGAGAAGATTTAACTGCTATAGAAGAAGCCAACGCTTATAAAGAAATAATTGCTTCTTTACAAATAACTCAAGATGATTTAGCAATTAAAATAGGAAAAAGTAGAAGCCATATTACAAATATTTTAGGTTTATTAAATTTACCAACATCAGTACAAGATATGTTATTGAAAAGAGAGATTTCAATGGGACATGCTAGGGTGCTTAGTAAACTTCAAGATCAATCTCAAATTGAACTACTAGCAAAAAGAGTAGTTAATGAAAGTTTGAGTGTAAGAAATTTGGAATCTTTGGTTGATAATACTTATAAGAGAAAAGTTATAATAAAAAGAGAATCAAAACCTATAGAATATAAATATATTGAGGAAGCTCTAAAAGAAAAATTGGATACTTCAGTTTTTGTTACTAATAATAAGATACAAATTAAATATGAATCAAAAGAAGATTTAAATAGAATATTAGAAATATTAGAGATAGATATTAAATGAGGTAGTATGAAAGAATACAAAGAAGGATCTATTGTTGTGATGAAAAAACAGCATCCTTGTGGTGAAAACAGATGGGAAGTTATTAGAACAGGAATAGATATAAAACTAAGATGTACAAAATGTGATAGAATAGTAATGATAAATAGAGTTGATTTTGAAAAAAGATTAAAGAAAGTGGTTGAATAATATGGAAGAAGAAAAAATTGATAAAAAAAAGTCCTGGTTTAATAACGCAATAATATTTTTTGTTTTTGCTATTATTATTGTATTTGTATTAAGTATATTAGGTTCGTTGTTAAATTGGGAAGGAACTTATTTGGTTAATAATGCTATTAATGGCAATTTAGAATCAAAATTAGTATCCGTAGAATCTTTGTTTTCAAGAGAAGGAATAAGATATATAGTTGGTAATGTAGTATCTAATTTTATTAATTTTAAACCTTTAGCTATGTTCTTATTTATAATGATAGGTATAGGTTTTGCAGAAAAAACCGGGTTGTTTTCATATTTGTTTCAATCGTGGACTAACAAAATAAACAAATTTTGGTTAACGTTTATTGTTGTTTTGCTTTCGATATTATCTAATTTAATTGGAGAAGTAGCTTTTACATTAATAATTCCAATTTCAGCAATATTATTTTTAGCAAATAATAGAAATCCAATTGTCGCAATTTTTGCCTCATTTATTGGAATTACAACAGGTACAGGAATAAATTTTATTACTTCTCAAATTAGTTATGACGCTATAAATAATATATTAATAGGAGCTAAGATAATAGATCCAACTTATGTATTTAATATTAATAGTGGTTTGTTTTTTGGAATAGCGGGCTCTATAGCTTTAGCTTTTTTAATAACCTTTATAACAGAAAAATTTACTTCTAAGAGATTATCTAAATATAAAATAGAAGAAGTTTTAGAAGATGATGATATTCCTAAAAAGAAAAAGAAAAAAGCTATGCTATTATGTATGCTTGTTTCTATAGCTTTAAGTTCGTTTTTTATATATATGTTAATTCCAACCGGTGCACCTTTATCGGGTTTATTATTGGATTATCAAGAAAAAGATACTCTTTCTAGAATATTTAGTTCAAATTCATATGTTGCAGAAGGATTATCATTCATAATACTATCAATGTTACTTTTATGTGGATGGATATATGGTTCAATTACTGGAACTTTAAAAAATCAAAAGAGTATTCCAAATTATTTATTTAGTTCATTAAACAATTTAAGTGGAGTATTAATATTATTGTTTTTTGCTTCTCAATTGATTGCACTATTTCAAAAGAGTAATATAGGAACTGTATTTACTATTTGGATAGCTAATTTTATTGAAAGTTTAAATGTATCTAGTTTACCATTAATATTAATATTTTTCTTATTAATGGTAATAGTTAATATTATTGAACCATCATCAATTACTAAATTAGCAATATTAGGGCCTATTGTAACTCCTAAATTTATGAAATCAAATGTTAGTCCCGAATTTATGAATGTAGTATATAAATTAAGTGAAACGGCATCTGATATTATTACTCCATTATTTCCATATTTTATTGTATTTTTAGGTGTTATATTAATATATACTAAAAAGAATGAAACTATAAAAATTAAAGAGATATATAAATTATTATTTCCTTATTTTGCTTTAATAACAATATTTTGGTTAATATTTATATTGTGTTGGTTTATAATTAATGTTCCTATAGGTGTAGGGGTATATCCATCATTATAAGGGGGAGGTGTTATAATGGGTTTAAAAGCTGGAATAGTTGGTCTTCCTAATGTAGGAAAATCCACTATGTTTAACGCAATAACTAAGAAAAATATTTTGGCTGCTAATTATCCTTTTGCAACTATTGATCCAAATGTGGGAGTTGTAATTGTTCCCGATAAAAGAATGCTTAAATTAGAAGAAATGTATATTCCTGAAAGAACCATACCCGCTACATATGAATTTATAGATATTGCGGGTTTAATAAAAGGTGCTTCTAAAGGAGAGGGTTTAGGAAACAAGTTCTTAACTCATATTAGGGAAGTGGATGCTATTTGTGAAGTTGTAAGATGTTTTGATGATGATAATATAATTCATGTTGAAAATACAATTAATCCAATAAGAGACATTGAAACTCTTGAAATAGAGTTAATGTTATCTGATATAGAAATAGTTCAAGCTAGAATAGCAAAAGTTGAAAAAAAAGCAATAACAACAAAAGATAAAGAAACGATGATAGAATTAGAATTGTTTACAAAAATAAAAGATGCATTGGATAAAAATATACCTGCTAGAAAATTAGAATATACCAGTGAAGAAGAAAAGATATTAAAATCTTTCGGATTATTATCATTAAAACCTGTAATTTATGTTGCAAATATAAAGGAAGACGATTTAATAACTGGTAATAAATATATAGATTTAGTAAAAGAATATGCTATAAATAATAATTCAGAATGTGTAGTAATGTGCGCTAAAATTGAAAGTGAATTAAGTGAATTAAACGAATATGACAAGTTGTCCTTTTTGAAAGAATTAGGAATAGAAGATAGTGGATTGGATTTACTTATTAGAGCAACATATAAACTCCTTGGACTCGCAACCTTTTTTACTGTGGGTTCAGATGAAGTTAAAGCTTGGACATTTAAAGTAGGAATGAAAGCTCCAGAATGTGCAGGTATAATACATACTGACTTTGAAAGGGGATTTATTAGAGCAGAAGTAATGACATATGAAGATCTTATTCAATATGGAAGTGAATTAAAAGTTAAAGAAGCAGGAAAAACAAGATTAGAGGGAAAAGAATATATAATGAAAGATGGAGATATTTGTCATTTTAGATTTAATGTTTAATTAATTTTTTGTTTACTTATACTGTAAATTTTGTTATAATTAACCCGAGTATTAATTTACTCCTTGCTTTTTTTAATAAAAAGCCATAGACCGAAAGGAGGTAAAACATGAAATATGAAATTATGTTCATAGTTAAACCAGATATGGAGGCTGAAGCACAAAAAGAACTTTTAAAAACTTTTGATAGTTTATTAAAAGATAACGGTGCAAAAGTTGAAACATTTAGAGAACTAGGACAAAAGGAATTGGCATATGAAATAAAGAATCATAAAAGTGGATTCTATTTTTTGTATGAAATCAGTTCAAAAGATTCAAAAGCACAAAAAGAATTTGATCGTATTGCTAATCTAAGCGAAGATGTTATTCGTCATATGATAATTAATACAAGTAAGTAATAGGAGGAAGTTTATGATGAACAAAGTAATGTTAATCGGTAGATTAACAAGAGATCCAGATTTAAGATATACACCTAGTAATATAGCTACAGTTACTTTTTCTATTGCTGTAAACAGACCGTTTACTAATCAAAATGGAGTTAGAGAAGCTGATTTTATTAATATAATTGCTTGGAGAAAACAAGCAGAGAATGTTAAAAAATATATTACAAAAGGTAGTTTGGTTGCGGTTGAAGGAAGAATACAAACTAGAAATTATGATGATAAAGATGGAAAGAAAGTATATGTTACTGAAGTTGTGGCGGACAATGTACAATTTTTAGAACCAAAAGGTCAAAGATCAATGGAAAGTAATAATAACTATGAACCATCAGATAATGTTCAAACAACAGATGTGGGAGAAGATCCATATATTGATTTTGGACAAACAGTAGAATTAAGCGATGATGACATTGCATTCTAAGAAGGAGGAATAATGGCAGAGTTTTATAAGAAAAGAAAAAAAGTGTGTCAATTATGCCAAGGTAAAACAATCAATTACAAAGATGTTGAAATAATAAAAAAATACATTAATGAAAAAGGAAAAATTTTACCTAGAAGAGCCACAGGAGCTTGCTCTAAACATCAAAGAGAAATAGCAACTGAAATTAAGAAGGCTCGTTTTATGGCATTTGTACCATTTTCTGAATAATAATGGTAAATTGATAGGAAGTGAATAGATGGAAACATTTTTAATAATTATATCCATATTATTAATTACATTAGTAATATTACAAAGTGCTAAAGCTGAGGGTGCATCTCAAATAATACAAGGTGGAAACTTAGATTTATTTAGCAATAGAAAAGAGAGAGGTAGTGAGTTATTTATTACTCGTCTTACCTTAGTTCTTGGAGTACTATTTTTTGTAATTTGTTTATTTATGTCGTTACAATAATGTAAATGATATATTAAGAACTATATATTAGTTCTTTTTTATTTTATAATAAATATGGAGGAAATATGAATAGAGAAAGATTTCTGGAAGTTAAAAAAGAATTAAATGATATTTATTATAAAAGAAAAGAGGTTGAACAACAACCGCTAGAATATTTGATAACAGAATATACTGGTTTATTATTTAAGGGTATTTTTAATACGGCAAGTACTCCAAATACAAAAATTGTTGATAGCAGCGAATATTTGGGTTGTTATGATGGATATATAGGATTTGAAATCAATAGAGCAGAAATACAAGAATTTCAAAAAAGAGAGGCATTAAGATTATTTGAGACAATTGCGCACGAACTTCAACATTTTAGACAAAAAAGAGAATATGAAAAAGTTAATATTAGAAATTCATTTATGGAAAAAGATAATTATTTAAAAGAAAAATTTCAATCATATTATCAAGACAATTATTGTGTTGAAATGAGTGAAATTGATGCTTTTTTGTCTCAGCATAATGACGCTACTTTTCTTCTCAAAGATATAGGAATTGTGCCTTCTGAGAAAGAAATTAATAAATCAAAAATAAAAACACAAGAGTTTTCACAAAATATTGGAAATCCATGGAGAATTGTTGGAGTAGAAATGAAAAATATTTTCGATTTATTTAATGAAGAATTTGAAAAAGGCTCATTAGAGATGGATGAATTTGATCGCACTAATTTTATGGAATTTAGACCATGTACAAATATTGAATATAAATTTGAAAATAATAGATTTGTTAGAAGAAATTCTAATGAATTAGAGAAAATATATGAAGATTGGAAAAACGGAGAACTTCAATTAAAAGGGGATGCATTGGAAATTGATACATATTTTTCATATATTATTGAGAAAACAGTAGAAAAAGATAATGCAGCTATAAAATAAATTACAAGGAGGAAAAATGAAAGATAGAATTATTCAGTTATTAGATACAATTAAAAAACCATTAAATGAAAACGAATTATTCGATAAATTAAAATTAGAAAACATTTCCTTAACTGAATTATGTAATACGATTAGAATAATGGAATTAAATGGAGATATATACAAGACTAACAGTGGTAAATATACTCTTTTTAAGTATACTCATTTAATTGTGGGAAGGCTATCTGTTAATAGAAAAGGTTTTGGATTTTTGTTATTAGAGGATGCACCTGATATATATATACACTCTTCTAATATGAAAGATGCTATTCATAATGATTTAGTAGCAATAGAAAAAATTAATAAAGAAGAAGGAAAAATTGTTAAAGTAATAAATAGAGAACTTAAAAATGTAGTTGGGGAATTATACTTTGATAATAATGAATATAAAATTAAAATTGATACTGACAAAATAAGATTAAATATTATTGTTGATAAAGAAAATAGAAATA
>JAAYGD010000059.1 GCA_012727915.1 Mycoplasmatota bacterium
AGTATATTTATGATCTTGCAGTTCAAAGAATGTTTATAGAAAAGGATACAAAAAATTATGATATTAATTATTATCTAGCTGTTTTAAATCATGAATATGTATTTGATGGTACTTATATTGATGGAGAGCCAAAATATTCTAATGATATTATATCTTTATTTGATTTTACTAATTTAACTAAAGAGCTACAAATTGATGTTATAAATGAAAAAGAAGTAATTGAAAAGTATTTGCAAGATATGAATGCACAACCTACTAAATTAGGAGCTTTTTGTGAACATAAACAACCTTCTAAGTGTAAGTATTGTAAAATATGTTTTGATTTTATTCCAAAAATTAATTCTTCTTTAAACTATATGGGGGGTTCTAGTTTTAAAGATGAATATGGAGAAACTCATAAAGGATTGGAATTAATAAATGAAGGTTATATAAAATTATTAGATGTTCCTGAAGCTTGGATTAAAAATCCTAATCATATGATTCAAAGAGAGTGTACTGAGTTTCATAAAGAATATATAGATAAAGAAAAAATTAAAATAGCACTTGATTCTTTAAAATATCCTATATATCATTTGGATTTTGAAACATTTCCATGTCCTTTACCAAAATTTAAAGGTGAAGTTTGTTATACTCAATCACCATTTCAATTCTCTTTACATATAGAAAAAGGACCAGGGATATGTGATAAAGAAAAAGATCACTATGAATTTTTATCTGATAATCCAAATATAGATTGTAGAGAGGATTTAACAAAAGCTTTATGCGAACATATTGGAGATAAAGGAACAGTTTTTGCGCAATCTTATTCTTTCGAAAAAACAAGATTAAAGGAATTGGGAATCATTTATCCTAAATATAAAGAACAATTAAATAAAATGATAGATAATGCTTTTGATTTGTTATTCATTGTTAAAAACAATAAAGAATTTTATAAAGAATTAAATGCTGATAACTTTGATAAAGTTAATTATTATAATGAATTGTTAAGTGGATCATATTCTATTAAAAAAACACTACCTGTATTTAGTGATTTAAAATATGAAAATTTAGATGTAAAAAATGGTAGTCAAGCTATGGTTACTTATGCTAATTTTATTAATATGAATAATGAAGAAAAGAAATTTAAATATGAAGCTCTATTAGAATATTGTAAGCAAGATACTTGGGCAATGGTAGTAATACTTAATAAATTAAGAGAAATATCAAAATAATTGTAAACATACGTAAAAATCAATTGATTAAAAAGAATTAATGTTTTATCCTTAAAATAGGAGTGTGATATTATGATTTATCCATCTATAGATAAAATATTAAATGTTATTGATTCAAAGTATGTTTTAGTTCATATAGTTTCTAAAAGAGCAAGAGAAATGATAGAAACTAATCATACACAATTAAAAGAATATAGATCTATAAAAGAAATTGGAAAAGCTCTAGAAGAGGTATCTGAAGGTTTAATACATGTAAAAGAGTATTAAATCTTTTTTAATAAGGAGGATTATGAAGATTAATAAAATTATAAAACAAAGCAAAAATAAATATAAAATTATACTTGAAGAAAAAGAATTTATAGTTTATGAAGATTTGTTGATTAAATATAATATATTAACTAGTAAGAATATAGATGAAACTTTATTAAAAAAAATAGAAAAAGAAAATACTTTTTATGAAGTATACGAAAAAGCATTAAAGTATTTAGATATTAAGATGAGATTAGAATATGAATTAATAAGTTATTTAAAAAAGTCTTATGATATAAAAATTGTGGAAAAAGTAATTGAAAAACTTAAAAAAGAAAACTTAATAAATGATAATAAATATGTTAAAGCATATATTAATGATAAAATTGCTTTATCTAGTGATGGCCCATATAAAATAAAAAGAGATCTTATTAATAAAGGAATAGATGAATCCATAATTAATATTGATGATATAGATATTAATTTGATAGAAGAAAAATTAAGAAAACATATAATTAAGTATTCAAATATTAATAAAAATAATAGTAAATCAGTTATAAAAACAAAAGTAATTAATTATTTTATAATGCAAGGATTTGATAAAGAGATGATAATTAGTATTTTTGATTCTTTAAATATTGAGGGAAATAATGATAAGATAATAACTGAGTATAATAAGTTAAATCAAAAGTATTCTAAGAAATATAGTGGTTATAAGTTGGATTCAACAATTAAACAAAAGTTGTTTCAAAAAGGATATTCAATTGATGAAATAAATAATATTAAATAAAAAAAGGAATTATTCAGTAATTCCTTTTTGTTCATTTAAATAATTATCATATCGAATTTTCATCTCTGGATCAAAAATTTCTAATTCATAAGTTTCTCTTAAATTTTCCATTGCAAATGCTTCCATATTAGTTGTATTTGCAACTTTTTCTTCTGCAAGAATATCTTTAATTTCTTCCTTTAAATCATCTAATTTTCCTTTTTCATCTTGTTTTTCTTTATATATAATGTGATATCCAAATTCAGATTTAACTGGTTCTTTTGTGTATTCTCCAACTTTTAAACTAACTGAAGCTTCTTCAAATGATTTAACCATTACACCTCTATTAAAAGGTTCTAGTTTTCCTCCTTCAGCAGCACTTCCATCTGATGAATGTTTTTTAGCAAGTTCTTTAAATGTATCTAATTTATTTGAAGCAGCATCTATTTCTTTAATTAAGTCTTTTGCTTTTGTTAAAGCTTTATCTTCAGCTTCTTTTGTTAATTTATCTTTTTCATCTTGTTCCATAGTGTCTTTTATTGCGCTTGTATCGGGTTTAATTAATATGTGGTATGCTGTTATATCCCCTATAGCAATATTGTCATAGTAAGCCTTAATATCTTCTTCAGTGACTAATGTTAAAGCATAATCTTTTATTGCCATACTTTTCTTTAAATTCATTTCTAATAACTCATAAAATTCTTTTTCTGTACTTACTCCATAATAATATTGAATTGCTTCCGCAAAATCAGAACCCATTTGTTCTTTAGCACTTAGTATTTGAGCTTCAACTTGTTGTTTCATATCAGAAGTAGTTTTATATTCTTGATTTAATAATTTAATGTTAATTTCATTAATCATATATGCAAATCCATAATTAAATTTTAAATCTTCATATAACTCTTGAGCAGTCATATTAGCGCCTTTCATTTTAAATAAAAGTTCTTTTCCATCCTCAATCTTAGGTGCTCCGCATCCTACTAATAGTAATAATACAAAAAAACCTACAAATACTTTTTTAAAAATGTTCATAATTCCTCCTTGTGACTAAAAGAATTATACTAAAAATTCATTAATATGTAAATGTTTTTAAGTATTTTCCTTTATCTATTGCCCCAAAAAAACAATAGTGATAAAATATTTATACAGGTGATTAAATGAAAATTAAAGACCTAGAAATTAATTATGTGCAATATGGTAATAAAAAAGGAAAAAATATAATTTTGCTTCATGGATGGGGACAAAATATTTTTGTAATGGATACTATTGGAAAAAAATTAGAAAAATATTTTAATATTACTAATATAGATTTACCTGGTTTTGGAAAAAGCGAAACTCCAAAAGAAGCATTTACAATCTATGATTATAGAGAAATAATAGATATATTATTAAATAAATTAAAAATAAATAATCCAATATTAATAGGGCATTCATTTGGAGGTAGAGTCGCAATAGCATATGCCGCAAAAAATAAAGTAGATAAATTAGTTCTACTTGGAGCACCATTTAGAAAAAAAGAAACAAATAATTCTTTTAAATTAAAATTGTTCAAATTTTTAAAAAAGGTACCTATTATTAATTTATTAGAAGATTGGGTAAAAACAAAAGTTGGTTCATCTGATTATAGAGAAGCATCTCCGGTAATGAGAGAAATATTAGTTAATGTGGTTAATCAAGATTTAACAAATGAACTAAAAGAAATTGATTGTCCAACTTTACTAATATGGGGTTCATTAGATAGTGAAGTATCTATAGAAGAAGCTAAATATGCAGAAAGTATAATGAAAAATGCTGGAATAGCGGAAATAGAAAACGCAACTCACTTTGCATTTATAGAACAAAATTTTAGAGTAATTAAGATATTAGAAAATTTTTTTGAAGTTGATAAGAGCAGGAGGAAGAAATGAAAATAAAAATTGGGGTTATATTTGGTGGAGAAAGTGTAGAACATGAAATTAGTGTTATTTCTGCTATACAAGCTATGAAAGCTTTAGATGAAGAAAAATATGAAATAGTTCCTATTTATATATCAAAAGATAGAGAATGGTATACTGGTGATTTGTTAAAAGATATAGATTTATATAAAGATTTTGATAATTTAAAAAAATATGCTAAGAATATAGTTTTATATAACAAAGAAGGATCATTTGTATTACAATCAAAAAAAGGATTAAAAAAGATAGTTAATGAAATAGATTTGGTATTTCCAATTATGCATGGTACTAATGGAGAGGATGGTTCAATTCAAGGTTATCTTAATATGTTAGGAATACCTTATGCTGAAAGTAATTTATATGCAGCTACAATTGGGCAAGATAAAGTCTTTCAAAAGCAAATTCTTCAAAGTGAAGGTTTACCAGTAGCAGATTATACATGGTTTTTTGATAACGAATATTTAGAAGATTTTAATTCTATCAAAAAGAGAGTAAAAGAAATTGGATATCCAGTAATAGTAAAACCATCTAGATTGGGAAGTAGCATTGGAATTAAAATAGCAAAAAACGAAGAAGTCTTAAAAAGCGCAATAGATGAAGCAATAAGATATGATGATAAAATATTAATCGAAAAGATGATTAATAATTTAGTGGAATTAAATTGTGCTGTCTTAGGTAATAAAGAACAAGTTGAAACTAGTTTAATAGAAGAAGTATTAGCAACTGATGAATTATTAAGTTATAAAGATAAATATATTGGTGAAAAGAAAACAAAAGGTATGTTATCTACAAATAGAATAATTCCCGCTGATATCAGTAAGAAAACTGAAAAAGAAATATATGAATTATCTAAAAAAACTTTTAGGTCTTTAAATTTCAGTGGTATAGTTAGAATAGATTATTTAATGGATTGTAAAACTAATAAAATATATATTAATGAAGTTAATACTATTCCAGGATCTTTATCTTTTTATCTATGGGACAAAGAAAATAAAAATTATACTAAATTATTAGATGAAATAATTAACATTGCAATTAAAGATTATAAAACCAAATCAAATAAGACTTACTCATTTGAAATAAATATTTTAAAAAATTATTCAGGTCTTAAAGGAAAAAAAGGAAAATTGAAATTTTGATTTTCTTTTTTTATGATATAATTTTTATAGTTAGGAGTAAATTATGGAAAATGAAAATTTGAAGAAAAAAAATAATATATTGACAATTATACTTGTTTTAATATTTGTTATTGGAATTATTTTTATTGGGTATTACTTTTTAAATAAATCTTCTAGTGATAATAGTACTAATAAACAAGAGAATGCGGAAATAGATAATAGCAATGAAGAACCTCAAAAAGAGGAAACGAATAATCAAATTATGAAGACAGATGAAGAAGTATTTGATGAAATTGAAGAGATTATAAAAAATGAATTATATGTGTTCTATGGATTAAATAGTATTGATGATTTAACTCCAGAAATAAAAGCTTTTTTAGCGGGAGACTTATTTCATAAAAACATAGGATTAAAAGATTATATTGAAAATAGTGTACCTTTAAAAGCAGAAGATTTAAAGAAAGAGTTTGATAAGAGCAGTATAAGTGTATTTGGATTTGAAAATGCTAGTATTCCATGTCTATTATATGAAAAATTTGATCATTATGAATGGACATATAAACCCGAAACCGAAACATATGAATATACCGAAATAGGTCATGGAGGTTCTGGAGCGGGTCCTGTGGATAAACAAATTATAAAAGAGAATAAAGAAAATGGACTTTTTGTTATTTCTTATAAATATTTATGGGAATCTTTTGGAGAATTTGAAGAAGAACTAAATATATATACTAATTTTGAAGACGCTATGTCTTCAAGCAATCCATTAACTACTATTAGTAGAGATTATAATAGAGAAATATTAATAGAAACAAAAGCTACTGAAGTACTAAGTGATTTGGATACATATACTTATACTTTTGAATTAATAGATAATGAAATTAAATTAAAAGATTTTAATAGAAGTTAACAAAAAAGATTATAATTAACTTTTATTATAAAATGTACTTTTAAATAAAAATATAGTATAATTATCGAAGGTGATAATATGGATATATATATTCAATATACAATTATAGTAGTTATTCTCGTTTTTATTGCAATCATTGCTATAAAAGGTAGTAAAAAAGATTTTAAAGTTGAAGCAAATAAGTTAGTAGAATTGCTTGGTGGAAAAGATAATATTATTAAGATGGAAGTTAAACATTCTAGGTTTAAGGTTACTCTAAAAAATGTAACTTTAGCTAATAAAGAATCTATACAAAAATTAGGAGCTAAAGGTATAGTGGAAATTGATAATCAATTAAAAATAATATTTGATTCAGATGCTGCTAAATTAAAAAAGCATATTGAAGATTTAAAAAAGAATGATGCTATAAAATAAACATACTATTTAGTATGTTTATTTTTGTTTTGGATAGTATATGTTTTAGATTTTAAAAAATCAATTTCGTGTTTATCGAACTCAATAACACTAGAAGGATTATTTAAATCAAAATTAGATTTTTCGTAAACATCAATTGATATAGTATAATAAAAGCTTAATTTATCTAGAGCACTAATAGTAAGATAGTTATACAATAAAGATTCTGAAACTTTATAATTATGATATTGAAGATTTCTAAAAGAAAAATATAGCAACTCATCTTCCTCATTATTTACAAAATCTCTTATCAAAAAATAATTTCCTTTAATATTACTATTTTTATTGTTATATAGTATTATTCTGCTTGGAGAATAAGTAAAATCAGATTTATCAAATAAATAATTTTTTACTTTTAATTTGTTCATATTTATTGCTTTATTTAAATCATTATTTTTTGATAATATTTCATTAGTAATTGTCTCTTTGTTTTCTAAAAGAATATAAAGTGCATCCACTAACAACTCATCTTCATTAATACACATTTCAATGTAATCATTTGAAAGTACTTCTTTAAATTTTGGCATATATTCTAAAATGATATCTTTATATATGTTTTGCCATTCAAAAATGCTAATTCCTAGAAGATGAGTTAATGAACAACGATTTATAGAAATCAATGTTTTTTTGTTATTACTTGAATTAATTCTAAATATTTTATTATCAAATTTTTTATTATATAAATCAATATTGTTTTCAATAGAAATAAAAATGTTATTTATGTCATTTTCATTAATATTATTTTTATCAATATCTTTTATATTTTTTTTTTGAGTAAATTTAATATCAATATCATTGACATTATTAATACCATTTTTGTTTTTTAAACTATGTATTATTGATTTTAAAGATTCTGTATTATTTGATTTCAATTGTTTATCAAGAATAGTACCATATAATATATCTGAAGAAACTGATGATAATAAATTATATAACTCTTCGGTATTTCCGTTTGCTATAAGTTTTCTTGCTTGAAATAAAGTTATAAAAGTACTATCATCCATTAATATACCTCCAAATATTAGCACAAAGAAAAATCACTTTCGTGATTTTATTTTAAAACATATGGATTGGATTTGCTTCCATCTCCACTTAATATTGCAACATCTGATTTTAAAGATACTACAAAATGTGCATAGTGCTTTCCTATAGCATCTCTAGATATTAAACCTTCATTAGGATATATTCTAAACACCTTATGTGTTGTGCCTTTTACGGGAGTAATTGACCAATAACTTTTAAATGCTGCCATAAAGTTGTAATTTTTACATGACATCATAGTTGTAGGGCAATTAGGATCATTTGAAGCATTTAAATATTCATTTACACTAGGTAATCCTATAAATTGATTATCAAATATTTTTTGACATTCTGCGCTTCCATCAGTTGTTTTATCTTCAATATCTCTTTCACCAATACATAAATTTATAAAGGTAAGTTTTGATTTACTTTTGTTGGAAAAATTATCTGATTTGTTATAATAAGTTGTAACATAATCTTTAATTCTACTTATTTCGTATTTATTAACACCTAAAATTTTGTTTTTTTCTAAATTAAATCTATCATCCCAAACTCTACTAACAGCTTGATTGCCATTATACATAAGTTTAATACTTTTATCTTCCTCTATTTGAATTATTCTCCAATTTTTTCCTGCAAATTCAATATAATTATTTGGTTTATCACCTCTAAATACATATTTATTTCCAAATATAAACAATCCATTAGTACCATCTTTTGTTTCTTCTTTTGCTAAAGATACCAAATGGTCATATAGTAACAATGTGTCATTTTTTATTCCACAATCTACATAAGGATTATAAAAATATTCGTTATTTACATTTGTTACAGTAATATATGAAGAACAACTTTTAGGTGCTCCATATTGATCTGTAGTTTGTTTTAAGTATCCTCTTTCTATTAATACATCTGAGGTCACTCTTTCCATCCCATAATTTGCACTAGGCAATAAATGGGGTTTTTCATTATAATACTTTTTGGCAGCTGCAATCAATTGATTTTCACTTGCGTTTGTTCCAATATTAGAATCTTGTACAAGTCTAACAACTAATAATATTACAACAATTAGTATAGTTACTATTATTATCCATCTTATTATTTTTTTCATATTCTTTATTACACCTCATTTAAATTATATCATAATTTTATTTTATTTATTAACTAATCTATATAAATTAATAGATGGTTTATTAAATAATCTTATATCTAATACTGATGTTATTGAGTCAGTTTCTGTAAAAGGTCCTTCAAAAACTATAAAATCTCATCACAATGTTGGTGGACTTCCTGATTGGATGAAGTTTGAACTTATTGAGCCTTTAAGAGAAATTTTTAAAGATGAAGTTAGAGAACTTGGACT
>JAAYGD010000060.1 GCA_012727915.1 Mycoplasmatota bacterium
CGTATTTTAATACAATGTATCCTTTTTCTTCATAATATTTAACCCATTTATTGGTTTCTTCCTTATCACACAAGTCATATTTAGTCATTATCATTATTCTAAGCTTATCTTTAATAAGTTCATCAATATCTTTAATTTTTGATGAATTTGGCATTCTAGAATCAATCAATTCAAAAACTAAATCTATTAATTTTAGATTTTCTTTTATTAATCTTTTTGTTTTAGCCATATGGCCAGGATACCAATTAATATTAGTTTTATTATTCATATAATTTACTCCTTTATATTAATTATTTATTAAATTTCCTTAATCTAAGAATAACATCTTTATGAGAATAATCATCATATTTAGGAGCTTTCTCTATTTCTGGTATTAAAAAATCATCCCAATATTTTAGTTTAAAATGATAAGATATTATTCCATTTTCAGTATTTAATCCTGCGATAAAACAATCATTAAACATAGGATCATTTAGTTCATCATAATGTTTTTTTGATTTCCACGATTTATTAGGATATGTATTACATAATGCACAAAACAAAGCTTCTCTTTCCTCATATAAATCTTCAAATGAATGATTACCATCACAAATATCTTTAACCCTTAATCCATTATTTTTTAATGTTAAAATGTACTTGTTTAATTTTTCTATTTCATCTAACATTATAAATCACTTCCTTTTACTAATAACACTATTTAAGCGATTTATATATCTTATTGGATTTAATTTTTTAATTACCTCATTTTGATCAATACTTACTTCTGGTATATAAATTCCAGTTTTAATTTCTATATAATCCGCGATTAATCTTCTATGACAAAATTCATCAATAGGTTCATGACACAATAGAACTATATTATTTCCAAATTTTTCTTCAAAAGTATTTAATAATTCATTAATATTTAAATCTTTTAATCTAGTTTCGTAATAACTAAAAATATATTCATCTTCTATTTGTTTTCTATATTTAAGATATTCTTTTAACTTTAATGAGTCTTCTTTTAGAACCAGTAATTCTTTATATTTTTCTGAATAAGGAATATAAGTAATTAATTTAGGAGCAAGTTTTTTATATGCATTTCCATAATAATTCCACGCTAAACCACCATCACCAGTAACAGATACAGTGTTTCCTAATTTAACATTACTATAATTTCCAGTCCCCAATATTATTCTAGAAACATTATCATTTTTCATAATATCTTCTTTCTATAATTTTATCTCTCTTTTTAATAAATATATATCTATTTTCTTTTTTAATCTTAAAATTAAATATTTCTTTGGAATAATTTTTAATAACATTTCATTATTATTTATTAAGTTATTTAAATAATCTAAAAATAATTTATTTTTACTTAATAATAATTTTGGACCGAGTCTTAATTCTTTATTGCTATAATTTTCTTTCCCTTTTGTAAACATTATATTTGTATAATATATATTATTATCTTTTATTATTGATTCTTTATTTATCAAATAACCAATTCTAGTAATATATTTTCTAATATCATATTCTTTTGTATTAGTTTGAATAATTATTTTATTAATATTATTTAGATTATGTTTATAATCTTCAAGTATTTTTCTCATCTTAAAATAACCCATACCCGAGATTATAATAGTATTAATATCATCTGTATTATTTAATACTTTAAGACCATCACCTAATCTTAAATCAATATTTACTTTATATTTATTAGAATTTTCTTTAGCTCTTTCTATAGCTTTTTCTACTATATCGCTACATATAATATTAGATACTAATTTGTTCTTAATTAAATATATTCCTAATAGAGCATGATCACAACCAACATCAATTACTTTATCTTGTTTTGATATATATTTAGTTATTTCATTTAGTCTATTAGATAAACTAATCATTTAAAAAATCCTTTAATTTTTTAGATCTAGATGGATGTTTTAATTTTCTTAAAGCTTTAGCTTCTATTTGTCTAATTCTTTCTCTTGTAACTCCAAAAATATTACCTACTTCTTCTAATGTTCTACTGGTTCCATCTTCTAAACCAAATCTTAACTTTAATACTTGTTTTTCTCTATCAGTTAAAGTATTTAATGCATCAGTAATAATATCTTTTAATACTTCATTAATTGCATATTCTTCTGGGCTTAGAGATGATTCATCTGGAATAAAATCCGAAACTGTGGAATCTTCATCTTCTCTTGTAGGTTTTTCCAAAGATACTGGATCAACATCTATTTTAATTATTTCTCTTACTTTATCTGGAGATAATTCGATTTTTTCGGCTAATTCTTCTATAGTAGGATCTCTATTTAATTCTAAAGTTAATTGTCTTTGAAAACGTTTTAATTTATTAATTGTTTCAACCATGTGTTCTGGAATTCTAATAGTTTTAGCTTGATCTGCTATAGCTCTTGTAATAGCTTGTCTAATCCACCATGTAGCATATGTAGAAAATTTAAAACCTTTTGATGAATCAAACTTTTCTACTGCTTTCATTAATCCCATATTACCTTCTTGAATTAAATCCAAAAACGATAGTTTTCTACCTACATATCTTTTTGCAATGCTTACTACTAAACGAAGATTTGCTTCTGCTAACCTATTTTTAGCTTCTTGTTCTCCTTTAGTAACTCTTTCAGATAGCTCTAATTCTTCATCTTGAGTTAATAAACTTATCTTTCCTATTTCTTTTAAATACATTCTAACAGGATCATTTATACTTATAGTTTTAGGAACTGATAAATCTTCTCCTCCAGCTACAGCAACAACTTCTTCTGTTGAATCTGCCTCTTCTGATACAACTTCAATCCCCATATCATGAAAAGTATTATATAGTTCATCTAAATTGTCTGCATCTAATTCTAATCCCTTTAATTCTTCCGCTAATTCTTCATATGTAATATATCCTTTATTTTTACCCTTTTTTATTAAATGTTTTTTTCTTAGTTCAAAACTTTTTATTTCATTCATATTATTCCCCTACTTTCAATCTTGTTATTTCATTTATTATTTCTATTTTTTTATCTTCATCTATTTCATTTTTAACTAAAGCATTAAGTCTTTTTATTTCTAACTCTCTTCCATAATCATTTAATATATCTATATAATTATGAATAGCTTCAATAGAATAATTCTCCGGAACATCAATATCATCTACTTCTTTTAATGCTTCTAACAACTCCTCTTTTCCATTCAAATACGTTAAAAAATCTGCTATATCAAGTTTCTCATATTGTCTATAAAAATATACTAATTCATTAGATAAAAATCTAAATACTTGATTTGGGAAGAAACATCTATTATTTTCAAATATTTTCAATACTTCTTCATATCTTATCATATAGAACATTAATTCTCTTTCAGCTCTATGATATTTATCTAATTTTACTTTTTCTTTTACTATTTGTTTTTCTTTTTCTTTTGGTTTAATCTTTTTAATTGAATTATTTATAGTATTAATGCTTAATCCAGTATCAATTGATAAATTCTTTATAGTTATTTCTCTTATTAATTTATCATCTTCATTATCTAATTCGGATAAAACATCTTTAATATATTTTGAAATAGCTTCACTATTATCGAAATTAGTATTCATTTTATAATATTCAATTTTATAATCCAAATATGTTTTAGAATTCTTAATTTTTTCTTCAAACTTTTCTACTCCATATTTATCAACAAATTCTTCTGGATCTAAATTATCATTTAATCTTATTATATTTGGTTTTACTCCAGCTTTAATAAATTCATTAGCGCATGATATTGTAGCAATTTCTCCAGCATTATCTCCATCAAAACACAATATTATATTATTAGACATTTTCTTAATAATTGATATTTGATTTGATGTTACTGCTGTTCCCATAGTCGCAATAACATTTTTTATTCCAAATCTATATAAACCAATAACATCCATAAATCCTTCAGTAATAATTAAAGATTTCTTTTTCTTTGCTTCATCTTTTGCTCTTTTATAATTATATATTAATTCACCTTTATGAAATATATCACTATCTTTAGAATTAATATATTTAGCTTGATCTGAATCTTCATATATTCTTCCACTAAAACCCACTATTTTATCATTTAAATCATAAAGTGGAAACATTATTCTATTTAAAAATGTATCATGAATTCTTTCATTAGATTGACTTACAATTCCAGATTTTAATAACAAATCATCATTATAATTTTTACTTTTTAATAGCTCATATAACTTACTATTAGTAGATAATCCAATTTGAAATTCTTTAATAATATTATCATCTATTTTTCTTCTTTTTAAATATTCAATAGCTTTTATTCCATCTTTAGTTTTTAAATTATTTTGATAATATTTGTTTGACATATCATAAATATCATATAATTCTTTAAATTTATCATTTGATTTTTGTTTATAATCTATTATATCTATAGGAATATTTACTTTATTTGCGACTATCTTAACAGATTCTAAAAAGGATATATTTTCATAATCCATAATAAAGTTAAATACATTACCAGAAGCACCACATACAAAACATTTGTATATTTGTTTTTCTCTAGATATACTCATACTTGGATTATGATCATCATGAAAAGGACATAGTGCAAAATAGTTTTTTCCTTTTTGTTCTAATGGTATGTATTCACTAATTATATCAACTATATCTGATTTTTGTCTTATCTCAATTATTTTCTCTTGACTTAAAGCCATAAAAACACCTATATCTTTAATATTCTACATCAAACTAGAAATTCCCCTTTATTTTTGATATTTTTTTATTTTCTTCATGCTTATCTTTAGAATAATCTAATAAAGTACTTATTACATTGTTTCCAAAATTATTTTCATTCAAACCAATACCTTTGTTCCAAAGGATAAACCTTCTATTTGGATATAAATTATTTAAATAAAACGCTAACCCCAAATCTAAAAAAGAAACTATGCTTGTTTTATCATAATTAATAACAACGTTATTTGATTTTCCTATATTTTCCAAATTATCTATATATGATTTATAATCAAAATCTTCAAGTTTATTAAAACTATCATTTTTTGAAAAGAACACTTCCATTTCTTCTTCTTCAAATTGCTCTTTTATTTCTTCGCCGTTTTTAGAAACAAAATCAGATGTCGCAATAATAAAATAATTTGAAAGATAATTAGGAGACAAAAAATCTTCTTTTTCATGTTTTTTCATCCAATAATTATAAATATTATTATACAAATTATCTTTTGTATCATTTACTATATTTAATTTTCTATCTGATAATAAAAGCATTCCTAAATAAAACATATTTCTTTTATGATCATCAGTTATCTCTAAATCCTCTGCAGATGAATTAAATACAATATCCAAATAATCTTTATTTATGTCTTTATAATTTAACATATACACCTCACAAGGTTATATATTATATCATAAAAAAATCAAGTTAAACTTGATATTTTTTATTTATTATTTCTTCTAGACAATATTTTGGGAACTCCTTGTGTTATTTCAATATCTTGACTCCAATCATCTAAAATTACATCTTTTCTTCCAAAATTTTTATAATCAAAAGATATATATTCTATTTCTCCTTTTTCATTAGAATAAGTTTCCATTATTGTAGCACTCATTATATTTGCTAAATTAAGTTTTTGAGAAAAAGAACTCTTATCTGTCAAACAACCCACTAATGACCCAAATATATTTCTATATAAAAAGTCATAAGTTTTATGGTAATGATTATCAATAAATACCTTTGGCTTGTAATTTGACTCTAAATTTTCTAATTGCTTTTGTAAATTATAAGATCTTGAAGCGGCTGATCCACCACCCGGATGATTTGCGGTTATAACAACAGCAGATTTTCTATCTTTTGTCATTAAATTATAATTCCCACATCTTCCTTCTCTTATTGCGTTTCTCAATACTTCTCTTTCTCTTGGATTTAATTCAGGAACATTTGGATTAAGAAAGAATTTATTACCATTAATTGCAAAAGTCGCAATATCTTGTCCAATATAAAACATATCTTTTCTTGCTTGAGATAAATGATATCCTAATGAAGCACCACCGTTTTTTAGATGAGTTTCATCATGACTTCCTGTATCTAACAACCAATTAAATCCAGGAACTTGCTCAATTGTTCTCATAACATCATCATATTGCTCATCAAAGCCTCTTGATTTTAAAGCGTATTGCTCTTCAGGTCTTATTCTTATATAATCTCCTTGAGTTAAATCTCCATTAATCAATCCGATAGTTATCCCTCTGTCAATTGCCCAATTATGTACATTTTTAACCATTGTAGGTTGTTGTCTTTTAGCACCTAAATGAAGATCTCCTATTATTAAAATAGATGATTTAATTAAATCTTCTTTAGAAGGTTTAGTGTGTTTCTTAGGAATCTTTCCTCTTTTATCTACCATTATTACTTCTTGAGGTTTAGCATTTTGATTTTCTTCTGAACGTTGTATTTTATAAGTATTAATCTTTTTTCCATATAATTTAAATAAATCGAACAATCCATCTACTTCATCTGGATTTAAGCCCAATGTGCTTGCAACTTCTTCTAACGATGTATCGTTTTTAATCATTCTATAATAAGCATCAATTTTTTTTGCAATATCAGGTTTTTTAATCTTAGGTTCTGCATTAGCATTTATAACATCTCTAACGCCTTTAATAGGTTTTGCAGTTAAATAGTCATCTTTATTAGTAACAAAATATGGAACCCTTATCGACTTAATATTATCTAAAGTACCATCTTTTTTAAAAGACAATTCCATTTCCCAAGCTCCAATGGTATTTGGCCATGATCTATCATCCATTTCGCTAGTAGTTGCTACCAGCGATGGAATTGAAAATGCCTCCATCTCCCTATAATTTGGTAAGTGTTCCATTTGAAGTAATCCACCATTTAATACTATATCCGGTTTATCTTCACTTCTTTTTGATTTTAAATATTGTTCCAATAAATATGAAACAGTATATGTTTTTCTAGTTCCATGATGTCTTACCAAAATTTTTGTATCATTTACTTTTAATATACCATTTAATTCACCCAAAAAATGCATATCATCTCTTATTCCCTCTAGTCTTTTACCTATAGGTCTTTCAAAGGCATTATTGTGTGTAGCATCTTTATCACCCGTAATAAAATAAGTTTTCATTCCTTCAAGGTGAGGGTACATTTTAATAAATCTTTCAATTTGAGAATAGGTATCTTTTAAAAATAAAGTATTATAATATTTACTTCTTTTTGTTTTACCATTACTAGGATATAACCCTTCAGTCAAATCACCACTTATTATTATTGTTCTACATCCAGAGTTATATGCATTTTGTATTGCATTTTGATATATTGTTGGTTGCTCATAAATAGAACCTGTTCTTAAATCTGAAATCACTAGAACCTTAAATGGTTCATCTATAGGTGTCTTAATATGAATTTCATTTTGTTTTATATTAATATCTCTAATATAATTTAAATATAATTCCCCACCTCTTTGACTAATAGTAAGTGGATATCCATCAGCTTTTATTTCTTCTAATGCTTTAGATATTTCAAATATAGATATTTCAAAGTTTTTTTCCAACTCTTTTAATTCTATTTCTCCTTGTTTAGAATTACTCCTGATAAAATTTAATAAGAGAACTTTATTCATCTCTAAATCAGTATATTTTCCCATTTTTTACCTCCTCCACAAAAAAATGTAATAGATGGCGAAAATCTATTACATTTAATATTTTAATTGTTTTTTCCTATTACAATCATCTCAACCTCCCTATTTTTTATGTTCAACCTAATATAATATAATTATACTTTAGTATAGTTTTTTTTGAAAGGTTTTTTATCAAAATTGATATAAATAATACACAACTAAACATTTGATTGTCCTTTTTTTACATAAATGTTTTTATTATTTTAATAAGTGTTAAAAATTGATTCTCCAACATTTGTGAATGTATGAATTGTATATCCATTATTAGAGGTAATTGTTCCTCCCGTTGCTTTTTGATCACCTTTATATTTTATTATGATACCACTAACAATTTATATACATATTATATATAAATTTTATAAATATTATTAAAATTTATCTTTATATTTCCAATTACTAAAAATTTATAAATAAAATCTATATTAGAAACCAATCCATTTATTTTTATATACTCTTTATTTGAATAATATATTAATTCTATATTATTACCCTTTTTTATTTCCTTTATTTTATTAGATAATTCTTCATATTCATCTTCAGATAAATTCTTTTTTAAATCTTTAATTTTTTCTTTTTCTTCCAATAAAGTTCTAAATCCTCTTAATGAATCAAATGGTGCGAACTGTTTAGCTCTATTAAAATTATTCTCCACTTTTATGACCTCCTATCAATTTATTTCTAGTTTTAGAAGTAGCTCCTTCTTCTAAATTTATACCTCTTAATATTGCATTCTTTCCATGTTTAATCTTTATATTATTTATAATCTTTTCTATTTTTTGTTCTTCTTCTATTTCAATTTGATTAGAAAACAAATCTAATTGTTCAAACTTTTTATTTCCAATATTTAAAAATGCAATTCCTATTTTTCTAATTAAGATTTCTTTATTTACAATTTTTTCATATAAATCTAGAAAATATTCTAGCATTATAGAATATACATTGGTAGTTTCTATCATCTTCAATGTACCTTTACTACTCTTTATTTTATCCTTTGAATATCCAATATATAGATATATCGAATCTGTAACTAAATCCCTTCTGACTAGTTCTAAACTTCCTATATCAACCATTTCTTTTACTATCAATTTAGCTTTATTATAGTTATAATCTTCAAACAATATTTGACTAAATGATAATGAATTGGATTTTGGTTTATATTCTTTTATTTCCTTTATAGTGCATTTTTCTATACCATTAGAATGATCTATTAATGACTTTGCATTTATCCCAAATTCTTTATATAGTTTATATTCTTCACAATTAGATATATCATACATATTATTTATACCCATATTATTTAATCTTTTTTGAATACCTCTTCCTATTTGCCAAAAATCACTTAAAGGTTCATGATACCATAATTCTTTTTTATATAATTCTTCATTTAAAAATCCAACATTATCTTTTGTTCTTTTTGCAATTATATCGAGCGCAATTTTCGACAAATACATATTTGTTCCTATACCAGCACTTGCAGTTATACCAGTTTCTTTAAATATTGTATCAGTTATCATTTTACATAAATTTATATAATCATTTTTATATAAATTCAAATAATTAGTAACATCTAAAAAAGCTTCATCTATAGAGTAAACATGAACATCATCTTTATGGACATATTTTAAATATATAGAATACATCTTGGAAGAATATTCCATATATACTTTCATTCTTGGAGAAGCCACAATATAACTTATATTTTTAGGTATTTCGTATACTCTACATCTGTTTCTTACACCTAATTTCTTCATAGCGGGAGATACTGCCAAACATATCGCACCATTTCCTCTAGAAGGATCTGCCACAACTAAATTTGCAATAAACGGATCTAATTTTCTTTCTACACATTCTACAGACGCAAAGAATGATTTTAAATCAATACAAAAATATATCTTCTCCATATTTACCCCTCAGTTATATCCAATATCATTTTATCGAACAATTGTTCGTTTGTCAATGATAAAAAGTAGATATTTGCATATCTATTTTATAATTTGTTTTTATTAATAATTTTTATTAAGTCATACCATATTGTACTTATAACTGCAACAATAATAGTTAATAATAATTGATATATACTAAGTGGTGTTGTTCCCACAATTTTTTGAAAGAAAGGAACATATATAATAATAAATAATAATAAAACTATTCCTAATACAACTCTTAAAATTACTTTATCTTTTAAAGTGGAAATAAAATTATTAATTGATAAATCTTTACTGCTATTTACAAATACAATAAATAGGTTTGAAAGAATTAAAGTGGATATTGAAAAAGTTAAAGCAAGTTCTTGAGAATATCCATTTTTTATCATATAAATATAACTTCCAATAAATGAAATAGATATAATTAGACCTTGAATAATATATGTAATTATATTTTTATAATTTAGTAATTTTTCATTAATATTTCTTGGATTTTTTTTCATTATATCTTTATCTGCTTGACATCTTTCAAATACAATTGAAGCTGTAGGATCGATAATTAATTCAAGTAACACTATATGAATAGGAAATAATAATATTGGTAAATTAAATAAAGGTATTATAACTGCTGCTAGTGCAATTGGTATATGAATTATTAATACATATCCAATAGCTTTTCTTATGTTTTCATAGACTCTTCTTCCATTTTTAATTGCAACTACTATTGTTTTAAAATTATCATCCAAAAGTACTAATTTCGATGATTCTTTTGCAACTTCAGTACCTCTTTTTCCCATAGAAATTCCAACATCGGCTTTCTTTAAAGCCGTAGCATCGTTAACTCCATCTCCGGTCATTGCAACTATCATATTGTTCTTTTGTAATGCATTTACTATTCTCATTTTATGATTAGGATATACTCTTGCAAAAATTGTTACTTTTTTTACAATTTCATCTAGCTCTTTATCATTCATTTGCTCTAATTCTTCACCAGTAATAATTTTATCACTATCTTTTAAACCAATTTCATTACAAATTGCTTTTGCAGTTTCTCCGTTGTCTCCAGTTATCATTACAACTTTAATTCCAGCATCATAACAATTTTCTATGGCTTCTTTTACGCCATATCTTGGGGGATCTGATATTGCTAATAAACCCAAAAAGGATAATTTATAATCATATAAGTTTTTCTTTATTCTTTTAAAATTAGTAGATGCTACGGCAATTACTCTATATCCTTTATTAGTAAAGTTCTTGTTAATTTCTTTAATCTTTTCTTTTTCGCCATCACTTAGTTCGCATAAAGAAATAATTTTTTCATAAGCACCTTTAGCATACGCTATATAAGAATTATTATTTTTGTAAACATGAGCCATTATTTTTGATTCTGAACTAAAAGAATATTCATAAAAAGGATTATTATTTTTTAATTTTGAGGTCATTTTTTCTTTACAAAAAGAAATAATTGCTTGTTCCATAGGATCATAAGCTTCATTCTCACATGATAAAAAGCTAGCATTGACAAGTTTTTCAAATGTATCATGATTATATGAATCTACAACAGTCATTTTGTTTTCTGTTATTGTTCCTGTTTTATCAACACATATTACTGAAATGGATCCTAAAGTTTCTATTACACTTGTTTTACGTACTAAAGATTTTTGTTTTGATATTAAATATGAACCCATTGTTAAAAATACTGTTAATATTACTGGTAATTCTTCTGGTATGGTTGCCATAGCAATAGTAATACCCGCGATTATTGAATCAGCAATTCTATTAAATAATGAAGTTGAATTTTCAATGTTATTAATGAAAGAAATAACAAATACTAAAAACATAAATATAATACTAACAAATGCCCATATTTTAATTAATTTTCTTGTTTGTTTTTCTAATAATGTTTGTGGTTCTTGAATATTTTTTAAAGCATTTCCTATTTTTCCATGTTCAGTATTTAATCCTACTTGAGTAACAATTAAGACTGCTTCTCCTCCAGTAACAGTTGTTCCAGAATAACATTTATTTTTTTTAAAATACTCTTTTTCTTCATTTATATTTAATTTTATTTTTTTCCATACAATTGCTGATTCACCAGTTAAAGTTGACTCATTAACTCCAAAATCACGACATTCTAATATGTCTCCATCAGCATTTATTACATTGCCTTCTTGAAGAAATAATATATCACCCACTACCAGGTCTTCACTACTTATTTCAATAAGTTTACTATCTCTAATAACTTTGTTTTTTGAACTAGATAATTTTTTCAATTCATCTAAAGCTTTATCTGTTTTATATTCTTGATAAAAAGAAATTATCGCAATAAACATTATAAAAACAAACATTATTATGCTATCAAAATATTCACCTAATAAAATATAAATAAAAGATAAACCTAATAGCAATAAAAACATAGGTTCTTTAAATATATTTATTAATTTAATAAATAAACTTTCTTTTTTTATGTCTCCTAAAACATTTAATCCATTTATTTTTTTTGAATTTTTCACTTCTTCAATTGATAAACCCAAATAGTTCCCTTTAAAATTGCCAACTTTCATTGTATCCTCCAAATTGATTTTTTATTAATAATTATATCACTATTTATTTAATAAATAAAAAATTGCATTAAGCAATTTTTTTAATCTTCTTCTATTTGATTAGTTATTCCTTCTTCAGGTTCACTAATATTATTTTCTCCACCCTCAACTTCTTCTTCGGGATTTGTCTCTTCTTCCGGTTTTACATCTTCATTAATAATTTTCTTGTCTAAATCTAATGTATCTCCACTTTCAAGAGTGCTTAAATTTAAAGATATTAATTTAAATTGATTAGATGCGTATAAATAATCATTTATATATAATCCTCTAACGCTTCCATAAAAATAATATTCCTCATCATAAGAGAATTTAATCTCTCCTATTTTTTCAAAACCAACATTATCTATAAATCTATAAGCAACATAATCATTATTAATTGGAAATCCTATTATATTTTTATCTTTCGATACTAATATAGCTTTATGATTATAAGAAGATTCTGACCATGAATATTGATCTCCAATAACTAATTTATACTTTTCTTTTACATCTTCTTTATTTTGAATATCAAACATTGATATTTTCATGCCTGTAGTTCTACCATCTTTATCAGCTTCTCTTCCTAATCCAAATAAATATTTTTCATCGTAAACATGCAAATATTCAGAAAAACCAGGAATCTTAAGTTCAGACTTAATATTAGGATTGTTTGGATTTGATAAATCTACTACAAATAGAGGATCTACTTGTTTAAATGTAACAAAGTACGCTATTTCTTTATCAAATCTTACTGAGTAGATTCTTTCTCCTTTTGCTAAACCTTCTATTTTACCAATAATTTTTAAATCTTTATCTAAAACATATAAGTTGTTTTTTGTTTGATTTATATCTGGTGCAATATCTGATGAAATGGTATCATCTTCTGAAATAACTTCTTCTTTTTCTAAAATAGTATAATCATTAGAAGTAGTTACAATTCTAAAATTACCATTATATTCATCCATAGAAAATTGATTTAAAATATTACCATTAACTGATCCAGTAGCGTCTATATTTAATACTCCATTATTCATAGAAAATTTTACTAAACTTGTTTTTGAAACATAAGTATTATTAATTTTCTCACTACTATAACCAGATACATATAAATTATCTAAATCAGCATATATATTAGATGAAGACCCTAATACAGCTTTTGAAGATATAAATTTATTTGAATTATTTATATCCATTCCAGTTACAGTTAAATAGCTTTTAGAATCTGGATTCGGTAAAATCAATATATCATCAACTGCAATCGTTTCTGTTTTTTCTGATTTAATTTGAGGAACATAAGTAGTAAAATCATCTTCTACAATATCATTATATACATAATGATTTGTAGTAACATATAAATAATTGTTTATTAATCTTGAAGAAATATAAGATCCACTTTGAGATAATTCATTTATTTTAAATGGATTAGTCTTGTCAGTTACATCATATACTCCAATTGCAACTTCTTGATTACCTCCCCAATAATATCTTGGCATTATATCCATTGAGCCATAATCATAATATTGAGATACTCCTTTTATAATAATTAACTTATTATTACTTAAATACATCTCTTGAAAATGATATTGTTTATCTCCTATTTTTTCTTGTGCATTTAATTTTGAAACAATATTGGTTTTTCCATCATTGGTTTCAACAATATATAAATTATCATTTCCTATTATATATATATATTTACCATCAGTTTTAATAATATCAGCTTCATCCACTCCAGAAACCTGAATGTTAGTTTCTGAATAATCAGATTCTCCTTTTGAGACTGAAGGCGCTAAATCACCTAAATTTTGATCCTCAGCATAAACTCTATTATCTTCCATTTCTTTTAATAGAGTATATAATTCATCATAAGATTCAGGACTTTTAAATATAATTTTTGTATTATCTACCTTTAATAAATAAATACCCACAATTGTAACTAACATAATAACTGCAAAACCACCAAATAAAATAAATTTATTTTTTAAATTTTCCATAAAACTCCTTTTCTATTATATATATTATACATCAACATTATTTAAATATAAATACAGAGTTATTTTTTTAATTGTTTATTTATATCTTTATTAATTCTAATATTTTGATAGTTATTATCATTAGTAACTTCATTTAATATTTTTAATTCTTCAGGGAATGATAATTCTACATTTTCTTCTGTAGGTTCAACCTCTAGCAACGCTAATTCACTATCTTTAAATTTCTTATTAACCTCAATACTTCCTATGCCTAATTTTTTCTTAGCCATTATAACACCTCGTTTCTTATATGTTTTAACAAGGTTTCAAATTTTCTAATATCTATTGGCATTCTTCTATTATATAAAAACATATTATCTTTATCATAATAGATTATTAATAATTTATATTCTTTAGTAGTTATTATTATTTTATGAGGCTCTATAAAACTAACATTAGTTTTTTTAACGTTAATTATATGTCCTTCTATAACTTCCATCTTTGAAGCATTATAACTACAAATTGTTCCTATTCTTTTTTCTAAATACTCATTTCTGACTAAATTTTTACTTAAAATTTCCATTTTTTTCCACTCCTTTTTTGTAAAACAAAAACCGTGAAATCTCTTTAATTTCCACGGTTTTTCTATGTTTCGCTCCAATAATTTGGAGTTTGTTTTCTAATGGTCGGGAAAACAGGAGGGCTAGATTGAGATTCTATAAAAGTCTAATCCCTTATAATATAAGGCCTAAACGACTTTATGCTTCTTCTCAAAACTGTCAATTTCGACTATTTTCGGAAGTTTTAAGGGGGATTTAAGGGGCGAATTATTTATATAAATATCAACATTTGATTTTCTAATTGTTATTAATATTGTAATAATTCAACAGGAAATTTTTCTATTAATTCAAATTCAATTTCATGATTAAATTTTCCTTTTTCAGTTTCTTTTACTTCAGATATTTTAGATATCTTCACTTCACCTAAGTTAAAATATGCTGTACTTGTATAACCTAAATGTGGGAATTGGGCACAAACTTTAAATTTATAATTGTCTTTTATAAACATGTCTATTTTTTCTGTTGCTTTTAATTCAGTTTTTGATCCTTGTGTATAATAAACAAATTTATGATCGCCAACAATATAATTATCATAAAAAGATTCTTTCCTTGTTATTTTAATCGGGCAATATACAGTTTTTTTATCACTATCAATTCTTTCTCCAACACCATTCATATAGCAATCTTTGCTACCTGAATTAAATAGAAACTCACCTTTATCAACCAAATCAAATGGCTTCATTACATAATGGCTTTGATTGCTCAAATATTCAAAAAGTTCGATGTGTTCATCTAATAACTTTCTTGCATTATTTTTTTCTAGTTCATTATATATTATATTGTTAAAAATTAAGTAGTTGCCATCATAACCAAAAACTTTTGGATTGTTTTTAGACATTTTATAATAATCACTAAAAATAAAAGTTGAAATTCCATTTGTCGCTTCTGTTGGGAGTAGAACTTTTTCTAAAATATTATTTTTTACTTTCTCTCCTTTTAAAATTTTTACATAATCTTTTAATGTTTCATTGTCATATCCTCTAAAAACAAATTGAGAAATTAGTGTAAAAAAATCATTAACAAAGTTATTGTTTTTTTCTATAGAATATTTTTTATAATAATATTCTTCGAATGGATCATAAAAATTTCTAAACAATAGTTGCATCAAATCCAATTCTTTAAAATTCGGGTTTTTATATAATTCAAGCAATGTAGGGATTTCTTCAAATCTGAATAGTTCATCTCTAAATTTTTCTTTAATTTTAGTTTTAACAGTAAAATTATTAGAAATGGATTTTATTATATTCTCCATTACTTGTTTTTCTATTTGTACATTTATAAAAGGCGAAACTGTTTTAAATTCTTCATTTGCATATTTATATAAGTTTCTTTTGTCCACTGTGGTATTGCCGGTCAAAACTTGAGCGATTGTATAATTATTTTTTGAATTACCAATTATATCAAAAATTGTTACATATTTATGTGGGTCACTTGTTTTTCTAAGGCCACGTCCTAATTGTTGTATATACACAATTGAAGATACTGTGTTTCTAAGCATAATAATGGTGTTAATATCAGGAATATCTATTCCTTCATTAAACTTGTTAACCGTGCAAATAATTTCTAATGTGTTTTCAATATCTGATTTTAATTCTAAAATATTTTTTTCGGTTACATCTCTGTCATTTCCAGATTCTGAGCTTACCGAGGCGACGGATTTTAATCCTATATTATTTAATTCCTCTGATATTGATTTTGCCTCTTCTATTGAGGAACAAAAAATCAAACATTTTAATTTTTCTCCATAGTGGCCTTTTTCATCTATTATATTCTTTAGATACTTAGCTAACTCAATATAATCGTACTCTTCGTTTGTTTTTAGTAGATATTCTTTAAGCGCTAAACCATAATAAGTAAATGGACAAACTAATTCGTGCTTCATTGCTTCAAGCAATCTAATTTCATATGGAATACTATATTTAAATGTTTTGAATAAATAATCAGGATTATCAGTTCTCTCTGGTGTAGCAGTTATTCCTAAAGTAAATTTTGGTTTGAAATATCCTAATAATTCACTATATTTTGTATCTAAACCAACTTTATGAGCTTCATCATAAATTATATATTCAAAAAAATCACTTGGTACAACATTAAATAGACGATTATATGCTGTTTTATCCGTCGTAAAGATAAAATCTGAGCTAGCGATTTCTTCGATATTGTTAGAAAAAAGTTCTAACATCTTTTTATCATTAAAGACTTTTTTAAATGTTTTAATTGCTGATGTAAGAATAAGTCTATTGTGAACTAGAAATAAAACTTTTTTATATTTGCTGTTTTTGACATCAAATGCTGATAAATACGTTTTGCCTGTTCCAGTCGCAGCTATAACTAATCCCCTATCACTCGTCTCTCTACATTCTTCTAGTGACTTTAAAGCTTTTTCTTGCATATAATTAGCTTTAATTAAACCGCTGCCTTCTACTATATTTTCTATAGTTTTATTCATTTTTATATGTTCTTTATAAAGTTCTTTATATCCGTCTATATATTGTTGTGATACGAAATCTGAATACTGATCATTCCATAATTGCTCAAATGCTTCATTATACTTTTCTACTATATAACCTTTACTATCCGCATCTATTTCTACTGCCATTTCATGAACCAAACCGAAGGCTCTAGATGATATATTGGAACTTCCAATTAATAAGGTTCTTTTGGCATTGTTCTCAAAAGAATATGTTTTCAAATGAAATCCTTTAGCTCCATTTAAGGGCACATAAACTTTTACTTGCATATTTAATTCACTTAACTTTTGCAGTGACCTAGGATCAGTAACCATACCTTCAGTAGTTAATAATAATCTGCTACCTGAATCAAATCTTTTTAAGTCATCATATATTAATGACAATCCAGACCATACAACATAACTAACAGCAATATCAACTCTACTAGATGATTGCAATAAGAATTGAATTCTATCTTTTATATTCTTTGTGTTTTCGTTTATAACTATGTTTGGATTATAAACTAAAGAATCTACTTCTTTATCAAATAGTGATTTTGTTACCGCTATATTCATTTCCATAATGTACCTACCTTACTAATTTTTTAAGTTTTTCTACTACTTCTATGTCTGCCGGTAACCAATCTACCGAAGATAATTTATCTTTTGTTAACCATTTTGCATCGCTGTGTTCAACAAGAATAATTTTATTTTCCTTTAAATGACATAAATAACAATGCATAATTAAATGGAAATTTGGGTAATCATAATTAACTGTAGTTATAAATTCTTCTAGTTCAATATCTGCATCTAGTTCTTCTTTTATTTCTCTCACCAAGGCTTCTTCTTGAGTCTCGTTTCCTTCAATTTTTCCACCTGGAAACTCCCACATACCTATAAAATCTCCATATCCACGCCTAGTAGCTAAAATCTTATCTCCATCTTGTATTACTGCCGCAACAACCTCAATATCTTTCATAAACATACTCCTTTTTTTTATAAATATCTTTAACTAAATTATATTTAAATTATGCTTTTAATAGCACATGCATTTCATTATTTTAGAACAGGATAAGTGTGTACTACAACAACTTGCTAGTAGCAAGTTTTAACCTTATTTCATAAGGTTTTCTTTAATTATAATTGGTGCGACAAACATTATTTTGTCTTACTTATGTCAGTACATTTTTTCCCTTGTTTTTAAATGATTCTTATTATTTGTATGGCATTTGTACATACGTTTTTTTAGCTATTTTATACTAGATTGTGCTATAAAACGTTAAATTTGTTGATTCATAATTACTTTGACAATAGCGCAATTTCAATTAATTTTCTTTTAAAATTGATTCTATTTTTTTATCAATCATACTTAACTCTTCTAGTATTACGTCACCATTTATTTTATCTTTTTCTATTTCAATATTCTTAATTAAATGTTCTATATCTGATTTTATTTTTCTTGTTTCATTCTTATAAATTGAAACAGATGATTCTAAATTATTATTTAATACTTGA
The DNA here is from genome assembly GCA_012727915.1 of Mycoplasmatota bacterium. Lineage (GTDB taxonomy): Bacteria > Bacillota_I > Bacilli_A > RF39 > UBA660 > JAAYGD01. The sequence goes on from JAAYGD010000060.1 coordinate 18,743, forward strand.
ATATCTTCTAATTCTTTTTTTAAATCTACTATAGATTTATTATCTTCTCTACCTGATCCCCAACTGATATCTATTTCACTATACCCTGCA
>JAAYGD010000061.1 GCA_012727915.1 Mycoplasmatota bacterium
AACATATCTTCTTTACTTTCAAAAACACTTGTTTCTTTTGGACCAATTAACCACTTAACACTAACATCAGATCTATTTAAAAAGTCAATTGCTTCTTCCCTAGACATACCTTGATTTATATAGTCATTTAATGCATCATCATAAGTATTATAAAAATTATATATATCATTACCAGGAACTTCGGTTTTAAACTTATATTTAATAACTTCAAATAAATTATTTAAATGAGTTTGTGCAGTTTCTTCATTAGGTATATATAAATTAGCATCTTCACCTTGTTTAATATATTGCATATCCCATTCTTTTGGATTTAAACCTTCAACAGGTTTAGAATTTGGTTGATAAGCTCTTTTCATTAACTCTTTAAACTCTTCTTCAAACACTAATTCTTCTTGTTCTTGAAGATTAGGTTCTAAATTATTATCCTCATTCTTATCTTTTTCTTTTTTATTAGGATTTAATAATGGTAATCCAATTTTCGCTAATAGAAATAAAATTATATACCAATTATTTACTATATATTTATATGTGAATATTCCGGGTGTAGATAAAACAACTCCAAATGATTTTAATACTTCCATTATTATAGTTTAATTATAACATAAAAAAGAGATCTCTCTCTTATATTATGTATCTATTTATTGTCCAAATAATCCGCAAGTTTTTCATATATTTCTAAACTCCAAAACTTCCATCTTTCTTCATTTGGATAACATCCTAAAGTTTTATCTTGTCCATCAGGTATAAATATAAAATCAAAACTCCATCCATAAGTACCCATTTTTTCTTTTGCTATTGTTCCTTTAGTAATACCAACAAAAGTTACTGGTTCTTTTCCATATTCACAATACGCAATTGCTTCTTTAAAATAGGCTTTTCTATTTTCAACTCCATCTAATAATTTTAATATTCCATCTTCTTTTAGTGTTTCTTCCATAAAGTGTGTATACACACCAGGAAATCCATTTAATGCTTCCACAAATAAACCTGTATCATTTTTTAATACATCGCATTTTAATTTATCACTAGCCCACTTTGCTGAATATTTAGCAACTTCTTCAACATCATTAGCTTGAATTTCTATTGTATCCATCTTAATATTATCAACTTCATATCCTAATGGTTCTAATGCCTGTTTCGCACTCGCAAGCTTTGCCCAGTTACCCGTTACATATGTTATCTTTTTCATCTTAACCTCTTCTTTTATTTAATGAAATAAATGCTTTTTTAACTTCATAATCTCCAGTAGTTTTTAAATTTAAACTATTTAATTTGTTCTTTAATACCTCTTTAACAATTTCATCATCTTTTTCTTTTAACTCTTCTTCATTTGCTTCCATTTCAATATATAATCCTTTAGGATCAGTTATTTTTTGTATAGTAAATTCAATATTATCTTTTTTATATACTAAAGAATTATTTTCTATTTCAATCAGTGTATGAAAATCCACTAATTCTAAGATTTTTTTAACTTCCGAAATTGAATCAATATTAATTTTAACTTTATTTTGAGATAAAATTTTACCATTATTATCATATTCTTTATTTTTATAAATTAAATATTTATAGGTACTATCTGTTTTAACTTCTCTAATTAATAAACATTTTTTTAAAATACTATAATTATTTAATCCTAAATCTACACTTTTATGTATCATGTAATAATCTTTTATATAATATTTTTGAATCAATTCATAACCTTGTTCTTCAACATTTTTTGTTACTTCATCTAATTCATCTAATAATTGTATAGTAAGCTCTACCTCTCTCATGTTATCACCCATAAAAATTATAACATATTGTTAACAAATAAATAATAAGTGTTATAATAAATTAAGGTGATAATATGAATAAAAAACTATTTAAAGATTGGACTTTATATGAAAAATCATTATTCTTTTTTAGTATTGTTTTAATACTTACTACTGGAATATATTTTAAGAGTAATATTATTACTATGATGGCCGCGATAACAGGTATAACTTGTTCTCTATTACAAGCTAAAGGTAAAGTAGCTAGTCAATTCGTAGGTTTGTTTTCAGTATCATTTTATTCCATACTTTCATATAATAATAAACTGTATGGAGAAATGTTAGTATATTTATTAATAATGTTACCTTTATTTGTAATGGGAATAATTTCTTGGCTAAATAATAAAGATATAGAAACTAAGCTTGTAAAACCACATGAATTAACAAAAAAAGACTGGATTATATTAATAATTATTAGTATTATCTTGTTTGTTAGTTTATACTTTTTATTAGAATTCTTTAATTCTGCTCAATTATTAGTTTCAGTATTATCAATGGTTACAATATTACTAGCAACCTATTTAGTAGCAAGGAGAAGTAAATATGGCTTCTTATTCTATATTGCGAACGATATAACCCTTTTAATATTATGGGGTGTTCCAATACTAAATGGAAGTATAGTATTAATACCATTTCTATTTGAACCTATTATTAATTTTATAAATGATAATTATGGTTGGTTTAATTGGAATAGAAAATTACATAAAAATATTATATAATATAGATATTGAAAGGAATTGTTTTATGAGAGATGAAGTTTTTGGTTTTATAAACACAATAATACATAATGCTTTAGAAAAAAAAGAGAATCCTGAATATACTAAAGAAAAGATTGTTGGATTTATAGAGTATTTGAATGAAAAAAAAGTTGCAGATAAAGATGATGTTGAGATGCTAAATTATATATCTTCAAATATTCCTCAATTCCTAGATTATTGCGCAAATTTAAATAAAATGGGTGCAGGAATTAAAATATATCCGACTGATAAACCAAGAAGAGAAATTGGATTTGGTAAATAAAAAAAGTTTCATAGAAACTTTTTTTTAATACATTATTAATCCGTATAATGTAACAACTAATCCAGCAACAAATAACAATGCAGTCATTACTTTAATAAATCCATATGTATAGCATTTTTTCTTTATTCCATCTACTACCATATAATTTAATTCAACATAAGGAACTGGAGATCTTTTATACCATCCAGTAATAGTAACATTCTTATTAATATAATTCTTTGCTTTAAATATTCCAAAAAATATGTTCATAATTGAAAGAGGTTGTTTATAATCAATAAATACTATTCCCGTTTCATCTTTAAGTACAAAGTCTTCTGAAAATATATAACCAGGTGTTCCTCTTCCTATAAATGTTCCAGTTAATGTACAAGGAACAGATGTTACTTGAGATACTTTTACTTCACCTAATAAATCAGATACCTTAGTTTCTTTATAATTATCATTCTTATATGCTCTTCTTAATTTTATTAAACTTGAAACTCCTAATAATATTAAACCTATACCTATCACTTCAACAAACGAAGTATTTCCATTATTTATTAAAGAATAAACAAATAAACCAATTACAAAAATTATTAAATAAGGGAAAAATTTAATAAATAATTCTATTGCAAAATCATCACTATAAGATTCTGGTTTTACTTCATCAAACACTATATATGGACTTTGATTATATTGAGGAGCCATTTTAGAAATAGCTTTCAATCTTTTTGATATTCTTGGATGAGTTGAATGTAATTCATACCAAGTTGCCCATGGATTCCATAATTCCCATCTAGCAGCCTTTTTAATCTTATCTGTTTCTAACTTGCCATCATTATAACTTGTTACTACTAAAGTCTTTGATGTTTTCTTATCAAATATACCAAGTGCAGATACAGATGATATATCTATCTTTTTCTTACCAGTATCTTCATTACTAGTAACTAAACCATAACCAACCTTTACCAATGCATTAGACATTGCGAATGGATTCTTAGTTTTTTGAACTGAAAATTCATCAGCATAGTATTCTCTTGTTCTAGAAAACCATAATATTACATATTCCGAAATTATATGTAAAATAAACGCTATTAAACCAACGATTGCTAAAGAACCACTATCTTTATCATTATTATCTGATGAATTAATAGTAATCTCATATACCCATCTTAATAACAAAGGTATTATTTGTGCTACAGTCATAAAAAGCATATCATAATGAATTGCGTGCCCCATTTCATGAGCTACAACTGATTTAACTTCATCAGGTGTTAACAAATCAAATATACCTTTAGTAAGTACTATTCTAGCATCATTCTTTGTTCTACCATATGTAAATGCATTAGGAGCCCCATCATTAATATATCCTATTTTAGGATATTTCATATTGTGTTCAGTACATACTTGATTAATAAACTGAACTAAATAATCAGGCATATTAATATTAAAATCAGCTTTATATAAATATCTCATTATTAGATCAGTAAAGAAAGGCGCTAATAAGAATTGTAATACTAAAAATCCTATTGCTCCTAACATAAAATAATCCATTCTTAAATTAGTAAAATATGCTACAGGTATTAAAAATATTATCAACACCCCATATAATCCAATTAAAGTAGACATTGATGTAACAAATAATTTATTTTTCATAGTAACCTCCATTAATTATTATAATATAAATTAAAATATAAAAAACATATGTATTTTTTATTTACATATGTTTACTTGTTGTTACTATTTCTTAATACCATTCTTTTTATATTATCAATATCATTAACTCTCATATCTTCTAATATTTGATTAGATACTCCAAAAGATATTTCTCTTTCACTAGTATTTGTAGTATCAAATAAGTGCAAATTAATATCTTCTTCGTGACATAGATCTTCTATATTAAATAATGCTTCATTATATTCATTAACATACTCTTCATATAAATGTTTTCTCTTTTCTAATGATAAGTGAATACCATAATCTCTCTTAATTGAAGTTAAACTATCAGTATATGTTCCTATTATTATATCTATATTATCCCTTATTATAGGAACATATAATTCTTTATAATCATAATATTGATCCTTAGTAATTTCTTTTCTTATATATAGTCTATTTATCCAAACTAATCTATCTAATAATGAACGATCTCCAATTATAATGTCCGGATCTTTACTTATAGCTTCATCTAATTGTAACTTTACATATTTAGGTATATAAGTATTTTTTTCATACAAGGATTTATCTTTAAGTGATGGATAAATATCATTTTTAAAATAATTAGATGTAGTAAACTCTTCAAGTACTTTTATATCAAATCCACCTTTTTTAAAAAAATCATTTAAATTATTTATTAAATTAGTTTTACCAGTTCTAGGAGTTCCAGTAAACTCTATTACATAAGGTTCTTTATTATCGTTAATACTTCTTAATTTTAATAATTCTTTCTTCTTATAATGAAGTATACTTAGTTCTTTATATTCATAATCATTATCTTTAAAAATAACGTTCTTTATATATTCATCATCTTTTTCATTATAAAAAACATGGTCTATTAATTGTTTCAATCTAACAAATAAAGGATGATTCTTATCTTGTTCATTAATTAAACTATTATATACTCCTTCATAATACCATTTATTAGATTCAAAACCTCTTTTTAATTTACTAAAACATTCCCCATTAATTTCCGATGAAATCATTAAATCTTCCATATTACTTATTTTATCAGCGCATATTACTGCTTTATGTCTAATATCTAAATCTTTAGTAAAATGAATAGTATGTTGTTTTCTATCTTCCCAAGATAAACTCTTATCTGGTTCACTAGCACATTTAACTAATGATAAAACATTACTTCCAAATAATCTTTCTATATCTGAATCAACATACTTAGTATCTTCAAGTACATCATGAAGATATCCTGCTGCGATAACTTCTTCATCAAATCCATATTCTTTTAATATATTAGCAACATTAATAGGATGAACTACTGCTGGTTTTTCAGTATCAACTTTTCTAACTTGTCCATCATGTGCATTAATTGCAAATATCATTGCTTCTTCTACTAAATTCATACCCTAAACCTCCTGAAGCCTTATTATAGCACAAAAATAAAAAAGAGATTTACTCTTTTATAAATATTTTTTAAAATAATCTTTAAGATCATTATTTTTATCTTGATACATATGTTTAAATTTAATTTTACATCTTATAGGCTTTAATTTTTGATTACGTAACATTCTATATATATTAGACCATTTATATTTTTTAAAATACTTATTCATATATCCTCACTTTGTATTCAATATAACTATATATATTTAACCTTATAAAAATAAATATAAAATTAACGCTAAAGAAAATATTATTAAAAACATACTAATCATTAATCCCAATGTTTTAGAATATCCTTTAGGAATAATCTTATTCATTTTATCTAATCTTTTTATAATTGGATGTAATTTCCAAAAATAAGTACTAATAGAAATAATCATCACAACTATAGACCAAACTTTTGTTACTTCTGATCCTGTTATTAAAATAACTAATAATAAAAATATAAATATTAATTTTACTCCCGCTACCCAATAAACCATATAATGAGAAAACAAATCCAATGATTCATCTTTCTTAACATCTTTCCATGCTTCAAAAGCACCTAATCCATTACCTAATTTTGAATCAGGTTTAAAATATAATATTAATACATTAAAAGATTCCATTACACAAAAAAAGATAATTGATATTGATAATATATCCTTATTTAATTCTCCATTAATTAATATTATATCATATAAGATTATTATATTATTTACCTATTATAATTAAAAAGATAGTTATACTATCTTAAATATACTATTATATTTCTCCAATTTTATTTTTCTTTTATTGTCTTAAATGATTTATTATTAATTTCTAAATCATAAACATTAAAATCTATCATAACCCCACCAATCAGGAATTAACTCTTCTAATCTTATTGTTTCAAAATTATCATAATCAGTCAATATTTCAATGTTCTTACTATCTTTGTCTAGTTGCATTAAATACTCTCTACAAGCTCCACAAGGTGAGCCAACTTCTCCGTTTGTATCAATACACACTAATTTAATTATTTTACTTTCTCCATTTGTAATCATATTTGCAATAGCATTTCTTTCAGCACACATACCTAAAGTACAAGCAGTATCAATACATACTCCAACATAAATATTTCCTTTTTCAGTTAATATAGATGCTCCAACACCTCCGGCTTCAATAAATGGTGATATCGTTCTAGGATTCGTTACAGATTTTGCTTTATTATATAATTCTATCCATATTTCTTTATCTATCATTTCTTCCATCTCCTCTTTTAATAACACTTAATATTTATTTTTTAACTCTATAACTAATAAGCATTTCTTTATCCTCTATTGATACTCTAAAACTATCTCTACACTTACTAATTCCCTTATTAATAGTAAATTTATTTAACTTATGAGTCTTTAAAAATTTTAATGTCTCTTCTCTTCTTTTTATAAAACATTCGCAAAACAGCCATGCATTCATCATATTAACATAATAATGTTCTTCATTTTTAAACTTATTCATTATACTAAATATTTTATCAATATATTTATCATTATTAATAAATGAAAATAATATTAATAATCCAACACGTCTTACAAATGGCTTATCACTTTTTATATATTCTAAAGATAAATTATAAAACTTATCTTCATTATTTTTTACATCAAAAGATAAACTATCACAAGATGCCCAATTTTCAATTTTTAATACATACTTATCTAAATACTTTTTCATTAAATCAAAGTCTTTTATTTTAGAAATTAAAGATGCATTAATTCCAGTATTCTCAAAATAATCAAATAATTCTAAATCTAAAAAAGACATATAATTACCTTTACTAATCTTATTAACAATATCTTTTAATACAGAAGTCTTTATAGCAAGTAAATTCATTTCAGTATTTAATATTCTTCTTGACCATTCAATTCTATCTATATTCTTTAAACTTTCCAAATATTTATTAAAACTTATACCATCTTCTTTATTCCATTTATCTCTTATTAATTCCATATTATCACCTATTTAAATTATAACATAAAAAAAGATGTATTAATTACATCCTAATATTGTCTCATTTAATATTAAGTTTATTAAATGTGAGAATGCTATTACTATCCATAATGCTAATCCTATTGCAGAACCCTTTGATAAATAATTAGCTTGCCATTTTTTATTTTTATCATCTTTAATAAGAAAATATAATGCAAAACCTACTACAAAGTTAATAACTCCAACAAGTATAAAAATAATCTTTTGAATTAATGGTTTATTATCATATAAATCAACATTTTTAGATAAAATATCTTTTTTATATCCTCCAAACTCTTTTTTTACATTTTCTTCCAATTCTTTTTCCTTTTTCTTTTCTTCTTTAACTTTCCCCATATTTACCTCCATATTTTTTAATCATATCACTTATTTAACAAAAAACATATATTTTATTTATTCCATCTATAAAACAGGTCATTTTTAACCAATATATCAATATTTTCTTAATTTGCTAAATATTCCATACTTTTTTTGATGCTTCAATTTGTTCACTAAAAGTAATACCTTTACTCCATTTAATATAATTAGGTAAATTTTCTAATCTAACAAATTCTCTTTCATCTACTTCACATTCTGTATCAAAAGGTAATACTTCTAATACCTTTGCTGTATATCTTAATTGATAGTATGTTTCACCATTTTCAACAACTTCAACAGCTCCTAAATATATAATATCTTTTAATGTAACACAAGCTTCTTCCATCAATTCTCTTTCTAATGTTTGTAATTGTGTTTCACCTGGTTCTGGATGACCTCCTGGAATAGTCCAATTATCTCCATTTTTTACTATTAATAATTGATTCTTTTCATTATATATATATCCACTCACCTGTGTATATTTTTCTCCATTTAGTTTAAACTTATCAATCCAACGAATCTTGCAATTTTCCGAAAGAACTTCATATTTTTCCATAAGTTTTCCTCCTTATTTATTTCACTTCAAATCCTTAATTAAAAAAACTTCATACACAAATTATATCAGTTATTAAAATATATTTGCTATTAATCTTCTATATATATACATTTTAAATATCTTCCTTGATCATTATAACTAATAGGTTTTGCAACAATTCCTTCCTTAATTAACTCTTCATTTATTAATCCAAATATGATATGCCACATCTCATTTGCACTGTCTTTATTAGGCACTTCATTTATATTAGGTGTTAAATTAATTTTAAATAAATCTAAAAAAATATTATCTATATCATCATAAATCAGATCCATCATTTCTTTAGAAAACAATAAATGTTCTTTTTTCTTTATAATTGGTACATTTATTTTATTATCTTTATAATAAGAAAGTTTATTTAACAAATATATAGCATCATTATCTATATTGTTATTAAGAACAGTATTTTCTAACTTTTTTTTAAAAACTAACTCATTTTCATTATTTATTTTATAAAAGTTATCAATATCTTTTGATAATATTATATTCATCTGTCTTAATCTAAAATATCTAAAGAAATCATTTCTAAATCCATTAGTGTCTCCAAAACTATTAAAAGTAATTCTGCCACAATTATATCTATTATTACTACATAGTAACTTATTACTATAATTATCTATAAATTCACTTTTTTCATATCCAATAATAATATAATTTCTATTACCAATATTATTCTTATTATTAGTTAGAATATTTTTCTCTACTAAATAATCAAATGCATAGTTATCAAATACATCATTACATACTAGATGATATAATGTTTCTTTATCATAATTAAGATTATTTAAGAATGGTTTTAATTTATCTGCATTCATTAAATTAAAACCTCCATGTACTCTCTTACTTTCTTATCTATCTTTAATTGCTTAGCATATCTCATCAATTTATTTAGATCTTTAGATTTTAATTTAGAATATCGTTGTAAAGCTCTAGTAAAAATTTCCAAGTCCATTCTGTTTTTATTTTTAATAATATCACAAATGGTTCTTTCTGCATCATAAACTCTTACTTTCATTCCAAATGGAGATTCCATTTCAATTAATCCTAAATCTAATAATTCTTTTTTTACATAATGAAGATTTACCTTTTTTTCATCTTTATAACTATTTCCATATCCGTAAGGAATTGTAATATCATAAACAGATGGATTCCTATCTGATAAATCATGCAAGTAAAGAGCGGTTGCATCAGAAAAAACAGATCTTTTACTTTTTGAAAGCATAATATAAAAGTTATCTGCAAATCCGTTTTTCAAAGAATAATAGCCTCTTGAAATTCTAATAATTTGGCCTTCTTTAAGCAATAACATTAAATGATACCTATTGATATTTTTTCTTTCAATTTCCTTGGCAGTAATATACCCTCCGTTATTTTTAATGATATCAATGAGTTTTAAAGCTTTATCCACATTAATCACCTCTTTTATTGACTCAATTACATCATCTTTTAACAGAAAATGCACAAAAAATTAAAACTTTGTGCATTTTCTGTTAAATTATACATTTTTAAAATTTATTCCATTATAATACTGCATCTAAATCCCAATACAATTGCTGATTGACCTGGAGTATTACTAAATGCGAATATACCAACACCAGTTGTATTATTAGT
>JAAYGD010000062.1 GCA_012727915.1 Mycoplasmatota bacterium
ATAATTAGTAACATTTTTTTGAGAAGCATAAAAGGTTGCGCATTCCTTTTGTCCAGAAATAACTAGCGGCTTTAGTCTTATTGATTTAATTAATTCACCGTCAATAGTAACTTTTCTATATCCAGATTGAACTATATCATAACCTTGTTTTGCTACTTCAATTAATCGTTCTATCATATTCTCTTCAATGTAATCATCCGCATCGACAAAGGCAATATATTCGCCCTTTGATAGCTTAATGCCATCTTCACGAGCTTTACTTGGACCAGCATTTTCTTTCCGGATAACACTAAACCTTTTATCATTACATGCAAAACTATCACATATATAAGCCGACTCGTCTGTTGAGCCATCATCACCCAAAATAACCTCTATATTAGAATATGTTTGCCTGGTAACACTTTCCAAACAACGAACAAGATATTTCTCCGCATTATAAACTGGTATAATTATGCTAACTAGCGAATCCATCTACTTACCTCTTCTATTGTGCCTTTTCCGCCAATTGGCTATTTTCGTGCACGTCCAAATTAATTTAAATATTTTAATCGTTTCCCGATACACAGAAAGGAAAAAAATGTATTAATGTAATAAATGTTGTTATTTTTATATAGCACAGCAAACTATTCTCCTTTTTCTTTTATAGTCTTTTCATAAACATCGATTAATTTTTTAGAAATCGCATTTGGGGAAAATTTTTTAATGGTATCTGTTGAAATTGTCTTTTTATCAAATTTATATTTACCACTATACATGTTTTTCATGGCAGTTACTAAAGCATCCTTATTATCAACTGGAATTAACACACCATTTTCCTCGTTAACAAAGCTTTCCGGTCCACCGCATTTTGTGGCAATTACGGGTAAGCCTGAAGCCATTGCTTCTATATATACAACTCCAAATGTTTCCGCTTGGGATGCTAATACAAAACAATCACATTTTTTTAGATAATCAGCGATCACTTTTCTGGATTGCATTCCCATTAATTTTATTTGTTTTTCCAATTTATTAATCCGAATTAATTCCTCTAACTTTTCTCGTTCAGGACCTTCTCCAAAAACTGTTAGAAAAACTTTATCATTATCATTAAAGGCATCAATAAAAGCCTCTATTGTTAAGTCCATTCTTTTTCTATATATTAAACAGCCGACAGAAACAAACGAAAATGTATTTTTATTTATTTCACAGGCATATGAAATCAGATTAGTATCAACAATATTAGGAATATATATTGCGGTTTTTTCAAATTTTTGTGCAATAATATTTTTCAATTGTGGACTAACTGCTATTAATTTATCTGCTTTTGAATACGCTATTTTAGCTGTTTTAAATACATCTTTTGTGATTTTTGGTTTTATAATACTAGATAAATGCTCTGTTAATGCAAAAGGAATATTAAATTTCTTTTTAAGAATTGATGCAACATATCCAACACCTGAGAAATGAGCATGTATTATATCAGGCTTACCTTGCTCGTTAATAATTTTTTTATATAGATAAAGGAGCCCAAACTTACTAATTGCTCTTAATAATAGTTTTGGAATTCTTCCTAATGGTAAATTTAAAGCATATATCTTAACACCATCAATGGTTTTAGTTTCAAAACCCCATTTCCTCC
>JAAYGD010000063.1 GCA_012727915.1 Mycoplasmatota bacterium
ATAAGCAAGCAGAGAGACTACCATATTGAGTTAATCCTACTATCATATTAATAATAAATGGTAATAAGAATAATAAAGCGGTTAATCCAATTCTTTTCATAAAATCAGAAGTTGCTTTTTTAACTGCTTTTTGATCTTCTGCAGCAACAGCTTTCAATAAATCTAAAGTACCGAACACTAGTGCAATTATAGGAGCTAGAATTCTCATCCAAAACCAAATGGGTCCAGTAATTTCTTTAAAAGCATCGCAAGTAACCTCACCACCCGTATCTATCGGATTATTAGGTTCAGTAGTATTTCCGTTAGTTGGTTTTGTTGGGGTGGTATACTCATCACATTTATAACAATATTGACCTTTTCTTACCCAACCTTCTTGACATACTTTTCTGCTTTCGTATCCTCCACCAGCCACATATTTATCGTTAAATCCATCCTGTACTGTTTCAATAATAATAACATCACTTGGATCGTTATTCGAAGGATAGCAACGATTTTGTGGTATAGATTCATATGTCCATGAAATATTGTAACCCAATGGATGAATATAAGTTTTACAAACATCAATTTTTGATGTGTTTGATACCGAAAAATCGTAAATAACACATTTTCCTCCACCGTTTGCTTGATTAAATGTTTGTTGATTTGGATATGAAGGATTCTCTGGATTCTCTGGATTTTCAGGGGTTTTTATTTCACATTTATAGCAATAATCATCTTTTCGAATATAACCGGTTTTACAAACTTTTGAACCGACTTGTTTAGGATTAATATCTATAGTTTCCAAGTAAGAAATAGTAATGTGTTTCCATACATCATCCATACCATTATTTTTTGTATCAATTAACAAAAATATTTGCTCGTTACTTGTACAATAACACCCTGTTTCAAGTCCTACTTTCTTATAGTCATAAGATAAATTTATATTTAAGCTACTTGTTCCTAAATTTGAACAAACTTTTTCTTTGATTGCTTTAGTAGTATCTTCAACAAAGCAATTTGGTTCATTAATAATATCGGCATTTACATCATCATTAAAAATAAAAAATAAAACAACTATTAATATAATTTTATATAATTTATTCATAATATCACCTTAATTTTATTATAACATCTTTGTTTTCAAATGACATAAATAAATGGTATAATATGTAAAGGTGATGTTATGGGGCTTTTTAATAAAATAAAAACAATCTTTTCAAAAAAAGAATTAGAATTATATGATAAAGGTTTTGAAAAAACAAGAGATAATTTTGTTTCAAGCTTAAATAATTTATCTAATAAGTATAAAACTCCTAATGATTTATATTTTGATGAATTGGAAGAAATATTGATTTCAGCTGATATTGGAGTAAACACAGTATTAGGGTTCATGGACAGAATAAAAAATAGAGTAAAAAAAGAAAATATTGATGATTTAGAAGAATTACAAGAAATAATTGTGGATGAATTATTTATTATATATGTGGAAGATGATGTTTTAACTAATAAATTAAATGTTAATGATAATGGACCTACAGTATTATTATTTATTGGAGTTAATGGAGTAGGCAAAACTACAACTATTGCTAAGGTTGCAAATTTATTAAAGAAAGGTAATAGTAAAGTATTATTAGTAGCAGGAGATACTTTTAGAGCGGGTGCTATTGAGCAATTAATAGAGTGGGGTAAGAGAGTTAGTTGTGAAGTTGTTTCAATGGAAGAGTCTTCTGATCCTTCTGCTGTAATATATAAAGGAATAGATAAAGCAATTAAAGAACAATATGATTATGTATTAATTGATACTGCGGGAAGACTTCAAAATAAAGTTAATCTTATGAATGAACTTGAAAAGATGAATAAAGTAATAGGTAAATTAATACCAAATGCTCCACAAGAAACATTATTAGTAATAGACGCTACAACTGGTCAAAATGCAATTAATCAAGTAAAAAGTTTTAAAGAAATTACTAATGTAACTGGAATAGTATTAACTAAATTAGATGGTACTGCAAAAGGTGGAATAGTATTAGCAATTAAAGAAGAGTTAAAGGTACCTGTTAAATATATTGGTTTAGGTGAAGGATTAGAAGATTTAAAACCATTTGATATAGAAAAATATATATATGGATTATTTAAAGGAATGATAAAAGATGAATAATAAAATAGTGTTATTATATGATATATATGGCAAATTATTAACTGAAAAGCAAAGATTGTATTTTGAAGAATATTATTTTAAAAATTTGTCATTATCTGAAATAAGTGATACTTATAAAGTAAGTAGAAATGCTATACATAAGCAATTAAAGGTAGTTGAGGAATTATTAATTAATTATGAAAACATTTTAAAAATAAATAAAAAAACAGAATTATTGAACAAAATAATTGAAAATATAAAAGATGAGGATTTAAAAAATATAATAAGTAAATTAAATGATAGGATGTAGATTATGTTTGAAAATTTAAGCGATAGATTACAAAAAGTAGTAAAAAATATTAAAGGTTATGGAAAAATAACTGATGAAAACATTGGTGATATTTTAAGGGAAGTAAGATTAGTTTTACTTGAAGCTGATGTAGATTATACTGTAGTAAAAGAATTTACTAATAAAGTAAAAGAAAAAGCTTTAGGAGTAGAAGTTCAAACCAGTTTAAAACCTAGTGAAGTTTTTTTAAATATATTAAAAGAAGAATTATTAGAATTATTAGGAGAAAATGATTCGAAACTAGTTAATAATAATTTTAATATAGTAATGCTTATTGGATTACAAGGTAGTGGTAAAACTACAACTGTTGGAAAATTAGGTAAATTAGTTAGAAAAAAATATAATAAAAAACCAATTTTTATAGCGTGTGATATATATAGACCTGCCGCTATTGACCAATTAAAACAAATAGGAAAAGAATTAGATATTTATGTATATTCAAAAGAGTCAAAAGATCCAGTTGATATTGCTGTAAGTGGTATTAAATATGCTAAAGATAATGGATATGATTATGTATTTATAGATACTGCAGGTAGACTACATATAGATGAAGAACTTATGATAGAACTAAAAAATATTGAATCAAATACTAAACCTGATGAAATATTACTCATTATAGATTCAATGATTGGTCAAGATTCTATTAATGTTATAAAAGGTTTTAATGATAATTTGAAAATAAGTGGAGTAATATTAACAAAATTTGATGGAGATACTAAAGGTGGGGTTGCCTTATCTGTAAGACATATTACTAATATACCTATTAAATATGTAGGTATTAGTGAAAAATTAGATGGAATAATTGAATTTGATCCTTCAAGAATGATTGGTAGAATATTTAAAGAAGGGGACATTTTAAGTTTAATGGAAAAAGCTGAAGAAGTAATCGATAAGGAAGAAGCTAAGGATTTAGCTAAAAAAATAAATAAAGGGAATTTTAATCTAGAAGATTTCTTATCTCAATTAAAACAGATAAAAAAATTAGGGCCTCTAGAAAATATTATTAAAATGGTTCCTGGAATGTCTAAATATGGATTAGATAAAGCTAATATAGATCCGAAGCAAATGTCTCATATTGAGGCTATAATTCAATCAATGACTCCTAAAGAAAGAAGAAATCCAGATATAATAAAATCTAGTAGAAAACAAAGAATATCTAAAGGTAGTGGTACATCAGTTCAAGAGGTTAATAAATTATTAGATCAATTTGAACAAATGAAAAAAATGATGAAAATGTTTAAGAATGGTAATTTAAAATTTTAAAACGAATAATTTAATTTATTCGTTTTTTTATTTCTAGTATTTTACTTTTAGTTCCTATGCTTTGTCTATTAAAATCTAATTCTTTTAATATTGAATTAATATTATATTTACTATGAGATAATTCAATCATTTTATATATTTTATTTAAAGAATTTGATTTAAGATAGTCTTTGTATAATTCATCAGACAATAAATAAGAATATATATATACCAAATTATATTCAAATTCTTCAGAGTCTTCTTTAAATTTTGATTTTTTAATATTAGAACTATCATTATAAAGAAACAAATTAACATAATCATCTATTTCATCTAATCCCGAGAAAACCAAATAACAACTCATATTTTCTTCTGATGAAATATCTAATCTCGGATATTCCTTATTTAAATAATCATTTAACAATCTTGGAATTAATTGTGAAATGGTTTCTGTCTCTATTTTTTCTTTAACAATATAATTGTTTGAAAAATGAGCATCTATTGCGTGCCCTACTTCATGAGAAAGCATATGTAATAAACTTTCAATATTATAACTATTAACATAAATATTATGAAATTCTTCACCTGCACTAATTAATAATTTATTTAAACTGCTTTTATTTGATAGAGTAAAATCAAAAAAATACATTCCAGATTCATCTTTGTTTAAATCTCTTTCAATTACTATAGCATCTTTACTAATCAAATTATTAAAAACATTTAACATTTTGGGATCCAAATCATTAAGAAAATTTCTAATTATGTTTATTGCGTCTCTCACATTATAATCGATATTTTCTTTTTCAGTATCTTCAATTTCAAAACCATTTATATTTTTTACAATTCTTTTAATTTGATCACTATAAAAATCTGGATATTTCATCTTTCTTTTTTCAAACAATTTTATTATTTTATCTTCTTTCACTGTTTTCTCTCTTTTTTGCTAATATTAGTTCTTTATAGTGATCTATACCTTCAATGTTTCCGTTTGCGATTTCCCACAACTCTCTTCCTCTTGTGCCATGATGATTTTTATTTAAAAATTCATCCACTCTTGTAAAAGAAGGTTCTATTGTATTATTTGAAAACATAAATAAAGCACAATAATTTGATGTTATATGTTTTGGTAATTGTTGTCTTTCTTCTTTTGTGTATAAAATGTTAACTCCTGAATCAATTTCTTTACTTAAAGCAAATTTTTCTTCTATATGTTTTGTTATAGTGTTTCTTATTTCTTCCTTTGTTTTTCTATCATAAAACTCTAACATTGATAATTCTAAAAAAGTTGGAAAAGCATCTTTTAATAATATTGAGTCTTCTCCAAATTTTTTATCGCTATTAAAAGTTTTATAAGTATTACTATATTTGTTTTCATCAATATGGACTTGATAAGCATAACCAAACTCTCTAATAAGCATGATTTTTTCGTTTTCAAGGCTATTAGAATTTACATATATGAAATATTCGTTTTTTAATTCATCTATATAATGAGTACTGTAATTTTCTTTATCATTTCTAGTTAAATATAATCTATTTTTATTAACTAAATCACAAAAAAAATCATAATATTTTTCGTTGAATTGTTTCAAAAATAAAGAAACACTATCAACGGCATATGAATGATATGCTTCTTCGTCATTCAAATCCATATCAGAATTATTATCAATAAACGCTGATGAATCGTATTTTAAATCATCTTCTTCTTCAAAGGTGTTACTAAAAACTTTTTTAAGCTTGCTATAAACCACTAAATTAAATATTAAATATATAGCTTCATCTAAACTTTTTGAATTAAAAAACAAATCATATACTTCATCATACCTTTTTTCTATTTCTTTCTTATTCCATTTATACATAAACCCTCATTTCTAAATATATAATATATTAATATTTCGTTTTGTCAATATTTTACAAAATATAAAAAATATGTTAATATCTTAATCGTGGTGCTGTATCCTAGTAGATTACTTATTTTGAAAAACGGGGTTCATTTAGACCTGTTTAAAGAGCACAACTGTGAAACTTCTGGTGATTGCCTCTATACGCCCAGTTTGGGGTTTTTGCTGGAAGATTTGAATAAAGGGCCATCATAATGGCATATGTAAGAGGACCCTATATTCTCGGAGACTCACGATTGTGTATAGCTTATGAATTTAAGACTATATACGACTTGAGATTAAACCTATTTTGCGGTGAAAAGCTGTGGATAGTGTAGCTTGCCTTGAGCGAGTATACGGAATTATAGATAGATTTTTTAAGTTTAGGCCAAACTTACTAAATTATTACTATATGAAATTATACTTGCAAAATAGACTATAAATAAGTATCTTTGAAGAAAATTCCTAGGCCAGATATCAATTAAAGATTAAAGTGTGTACTAAGTGGCAATCAAGTCATATATGTAGTAATACTATATCTATTCTTTTAAAGGGGAACCGCAGTTTGGTAACAAAATGTAAGAATAGGGGAAAACCTACTTGACCTAAGACGCAATATTTCTTTATTTGATTACCACATAAAAATAAGAAGTATAAACTTCTTTTTTTTATTGTTTATATAAAATTTTATTTTTTGCAGTGTCTAATAAATTTATTTCTTCTTTTAAATATATACCGTTTGTCTTTAATCTATAAGAATTTGAATATAGAATATTATCAATTAAAACAATAAATGCTCTTGTTTCTATATTGTGTTTATTTAACATATAATTAGTTAAAGTATTAGCGCCTCCAATACTTCTACATACCCAAATACCACCAAAATCACTTACACCCTCTCTTATTTGATCTTTTTCTAAATAATACCATTTTTGAGGAATAAATGTTAAAATATTTGGATTTTTTCTTAATCCCAATGATTTTAATTCTTTTGTAAAAACCTTATAATATATTTTCTCTTTCATTATCTCACCAATCTTTTTACTAATTCTTCATTTTCATTACAAAAAACATCTTTATTTGTAGAATTAATAAATTGTTCTAACGTTCTTATTTTACTATTTATTACTAAATTATAATCGATATTATTTTTAACGTTTTTTGTTTTTCTAAAGTAATCTATTGCTTTATATTTTCCTAAACAATATAAAGTTGTTTCATGAAAATAAAATAGAGGTCCTGTTTTACTTTGTTCTTTTAATTTTTCTATTTTATAATCATCGCTACTAGAGTTATAGATATCAAAATATGTTTTTAATAAAGATAATTCATAATTAATATCTTTGACATATCTTTTTTTAAGAATATTGATCTATTCATAGTTAAATCGCTTACTAAATTGGGAGTATTATTAAATATTTTTTTAAAAAATAAATCCATTGAATTTATTGCTTGGTTTTCAAAATAATCATGATTAATTGTAATTGAATTATATTTATATTTCCTTTCTTGTTGATTTAGTAATTGTTTAAAAATATTGGAATTTATTATATTTGATTTTTTCATGTTTTCTTTTTCTGTTTTTGCAATACTTAGAAAGTATTCATCTGATTTATTACAATATTCAATGCGATTAACAGGTTTTCCTTCAATAAAATCATCAATATAATTATAATTATCTAATATTATTTTAGAGTGTTTATTATTATTATTTAATAATCTAAATTTATTTTTTTTAATTATATCTTCATCCCAAGAATACATTTTTACCTCACAAATTGTTTTTTATACTATCATAATACATATAAATTTACAATCAGAACAAAATATGTTAATATTTTATCGAGGTTCATATGAAAAACAATAGATATAGATGGGTTTTATTTGTTACTATTTTATCATTTATAATAACAATAGTATTTTCAGTATTATCTGATTTTATTTTATCTAAAACTGGTTTGGTAATAGGAATTGTTATTATACTAACTTTTATATTACTTGGTGTATTGTTTGATATGATAGGTGTTGCAGTAGCATCCGCAACCGATAGATCATTTCACGCTATGGCATCAAAGAAAGTAAAAAGCACAGGAACTGCAAAAAATTTAATTAAGAATTCATCTAAAGTATCTTCTATATGTAACGATGTTATTGGAGATGTTTGTAATATAATGAGTGGTACTGCAACAGTAGTAGTATCTAATAATATATCAACTAATTATGATTTAAATCATACAATTGTGTTATTAATTATTACAAGCATAGTAGCATCCCTTACTATAGGATTAAAAGCTTGGGGAAAAGATATTGCCTTGAAACAAAAAGATATTATAATAATGAAAACTGCAAAAGTATTAAATAGAAAATAATTCTTCATATTTCTATCACATTATTGTTATATAAATAAGAGGGTGATGTTAATGAAATTATTAGTGGTTGATGATGATGCTAATATTAGAAACATAATTAAAGAATATGCATCGGTTGATAATCATAATATTATTGAAGCTTATGATGGAATAAGTACTTTTAAAATGCTTAAAGAAAACGAAGTTGACTTAATAATATTAGATATAATGCTTCCTGATATGAGTGGGTATGAAATTGCTAGAAAGATATTGTTAGAAAGAAATATTCCTATATTAATGTTATCTGCTAAGAGTGAAATTGATGATAAATTAGAAGGTTTTGATTCTGGAGCTGTCGATTATATTACAAAACCTTTTAGTCCAAAAGAGTTAATAGCGAGATTAAAAGTATAATCTATATGGTAATAAAATAGATGATTATTTTGTTGTATTTATTTCTAAATTAGATCCTATAGAATCTACTACGTCTATTATAGGAAGACAATTAATTTATGTTATGATAATATCAATTTTTATTGCGATATTTATATCAATAAGATTATCTAAGAAATTATCTAAACCAATTATTTCTATTAATGAAAAATCTAAAGAATTAGGTAAAGGAAATTTTGATATTAAATTTGATGAGAATGAATATTTAGAATTACAAGAATTATCAAACACTTTAAATGAAACAACAAATAAATTAAAAGAAAAAGATAAACTTCAAAAAGAGATAATTTCTAATGTTAGTCATGACTTAAAAACACCTTTAACTATTATTAAAGGATATTCAGAAGTAATAAGAGATATAAAAAGTAGTAAAGAAAATAGAAATATAAAATTAAACAATATAATTAATGAAGTTGATAATTTAAATTTAATGATAAATAATTTGTTGGAAACATCTAAATTAGAAGTTGATAATTATTTAAAATTAGAAAAAACTGATATATCTAAGGTAGTAGATAAAGTAATAAATAGATTGGATAAGATTATTAAAGATAAGAATATTGTAATAAATTATAGTAGTAATAAATTGATTTCTAATGTAGATAAAGATAAGATAGAACAAGTTATATATAATTTGTTAATAAACGCTATTAATCATGTAGGAAAAGATAATACTATAATAATTAATATTAATGATAATATATTAGAAATAACAGATCATGGTAAAGGAATAGAGGATACCACACATAATAGTAAAACATCTAATGGATTGGGTCTTTATATAGTAAAAACAATATTGGAAAAACATAATTTAGAGTATGGAGTAGAGAGCAAAAAAAATATATTTACAAAATTTTGGATAAAGTTTTAATATTTCATATTCATATCACATAGAGAATGTATTATTAATTTAGAAAGGAGGAAATATTATGAAAAAAGTATACTTAATAGTAGCTGGTGTTCTAATATCTGCGCTTACAATTACAGCAGTTAATGCTGAGACTACAAGAACTCCTAATAATCCGAATAATACATTAGAGAATAAAGTACAAGTAATAGATCAAATGGTTAAAGATGGAGAACTTGATGCAGTTACAGCAAAAGAAATTAAAGAAGAATTAGAAAATTGTGATGGTACA
>JAAYGD010000064.1 GCA_012727915.1 Mycoplasmatota bacterium
CATAATAAAGGAGAACTAAATGGATTGGTTAGGAGTTAAAGAATTTATAAAAGATAGTTTTATATATATACTTTTATGTTTATTAGTCATATTTATTGTGGTATATGTAGTTAGTTTTGGTCAAGTAATTGGCCCATCTATGAATAATACTTTAAACAATGGTAATATTATATTAGTATCTAAATTACATTCTAAGATATTAACTATCAAAAGAAATGATATTATTGCGTTTGATTATAGTGGTAATAAGTTTTTAATTAAAAGAGTAATTGGAATTGAAAATGATATAATATCTTTTAAAGATAATAAATTATATATAAATGATAAATTAGTAGAAGAAGATTATATTATTCCAATTGAAATTAAAGATAAAACATATGATGTAGTGCCTAAAGATTCATATTTTGTAATGGGAGATAATAGAGGAGATTCATTAGATAGTAGAAATTTTGGATTTATTAAAAAGAGTGATATAATTGGAAAAGTATTATTTAGAATATTTCCATTTGATAAAATAGGAACTATTAAGTAGGAGGTAAAATGGCTTATATTAAGTTTAAAGAATTAACTCATTATTTTAATTTTAATACTAAATTAAGTGAAAAGAAGTTGCCAGAATATGTATATCAATATATATCTGAAGGTGAAAAAATTCTTGCGGTCTTTTCCACAATGAGAGATAAGGTTGTATTTACTGATAAAAAGTTAATCTTATTTGATTTAAAAGGTGTATTAGGATTTACTAAGAAGATAGAAATATATCCTCATAATAGAATTTGTACATCCGCAATAGTATTTAATAAATCTTCTATTTACTTATTGTTTACATTTTTAAGTGGATATCAAACAAGGCTTAATTTTATTAGATTAAGTCCAGAAGATAAGAAGGAATTAAGAGAATTGTATTATAAAATATATGAGAATATGGATAATTAAGACAATATTTTGTCTTTTTTATTTTATATATGATATAATTTAGAGGAAATTTTATTAATTAGTTAAATAAAAATATTTAAGGAGGCTTTATGAAGAAAAACTTAGTAATAGTTGAATCTCCCTCAAAGTCTAAAACTATAGAAAAATACTTAGGTAATGATTATAAAGTGGTTTCTAGTAAAGGACATATTAGAGATTTATCTACTAAAGGTAAACATGGATTTGGGGTTGAACTAGAAAATAATTTTAATCCTTTATATGAAATAATAAAGGGTAAGAAAAAAGAAGTATCAATATTAAAAAAAGATGTAGATAGTTCATCAAAGATATTTCTTGCGACTGACCCAGATAGAGAAGGGGAAGCAATTAGTTGGCATCTTAAAGATGAATTAAAATTAAAAGATGATGATTATGAAAGAGTTATATTTAATGAGATTACTAAAGATGCAATTATAGAGGCATTTAAACGCCCTAGAAAGATAGATGATGCTTTGGTACATAGCCAAGAGACAAGAAGAATATTAGATAGAATTATAGGCTTTAGATTGAGTAAATTAATGAGATCTAAAACTGGTGGAAAGAGTGCTGGAAGAGTACAAAGTGTAGCTTTAAAATTAATAGTAGATAGAGAAGATGAAATAAAGAAATTTAAGAAGGAAGAATATTGGACTATAGATGCTATATTTAGTGATTTTAAAGCTAGATTAGA
>JAAYGD010000065.1 GCA_012727915.1 Mycoplasmatota bacterium
ATAAAAAAATAGCTATTAGAGATTCGGAAAACATTAAAAATTCGGTATCTTGTTATACAATTACTAAGTTAGAACAATATCTTAAAAAAAAATTAAATATTGAAACTATTGATATAGATAATTATTGTATTAATAATAATCCTTGTATTAATTGTAAAGGAAAACAGGAATAAATCCTGTTTTTATTATGGAATAGTTATTACACATGTTGCAAAGTTACTACTTACAATTATACTTTCTTGGCCTATATCTTTATAAGCACAAAAATCTTCTTTAAATAATGTAAAAATTACTTCTCCATCTTCAGTTATATGAATTGTACCAGAATCAGGCAATTGGCCTTTTACATTTATTGAATCTCCTACAAAAACGTTGCTAACTATTGTGTATGTCTTCCCAGTTGAAGTAACCTCTATTAATCCTTTATCATAATCTTTCATCAATTGATCCATAATTGTATTAGCCGAAGTTTTTAAAGCTGCCTTTTTAGATTCATCTATTGAATCTAACATTCTTGGAGCTGCTATAGTAAATATTATTGCGAGTAATATTAATACTGCAAGAACTTCAACTAGAGTATAACCATTTCTTTTCATATTTTACCTCAATTTAACTATTAATTTTTTATCAATTAACTTTTGCTCATAAACATAACCTGTTCCAACATATTCTAATTCTAATTTTAACATATTTGATAAAATATTAACATCCTTTAATGATAATCCTATTAAATTTGGTATATTTAATTCTTTATAATTAGTTATTAAAAATATAGTATTTAAAGCATTAATTTCAATACCACTATTAGGATATTGATTTATTATTTTATCCCCATCACCAATTACATAAATATTTTTAAACTTTTCTTTTAATATATCTATTGATGAAAAACTCTCATTTAATAAATTAGGCATTGTATAATTTGATATTGTTTGATCTTCAGTTAATTCTTTATACATACCTTTATAATTAGATATATCTTTTATCAATCTTTTTGTTGTTGAAGCCATTCCTGAACCTAAAGTAACAGGATCCTTCATAGCAAAATATATTATTATTTCCGGATCATCTTTAGGAAACATTCCAATAAAACTTCTAATATTTCTACCAGTTCCGTTTTCATACCTTCCTGTCTTTGAATTTATATATTGAGCAGTTCCGGTTTTTCCAATAATGTCATAGCCCTCTATTTTATATGAGGTTCCAGTTGCTCTTTCAGGTAAATCATTTACTACATTAAACATCAATTCCTTAATTTTTTCTATTGTTTCTTTACTAGCAACTTCTCCTATTTCTTCCCTTTTTCCTTCAAATACTACTTTATTTTCATTATTAGTTATTTCTTTAATAATATAAGGTTTTAACATAATTCCATCGTTTGCTATTGAAGAAACTGCTTGAAGCATTTGAATTGGTGTTGTAGTAATACCTTGACCAAATCCTGCATTTGCTATTTCTATTGGATAGTTAAAATCAATTTCACCACTATATTCATGTGGTAAAGTAATACCAGTTTTCTTACCAAATCCCAATTTAGAAAAATAATCTCTTAATTCTCCACCAGTTATTTTACTTCTTGTTAAATAAGATACTCCTACATTAGAAGAAAGTGAAAATCCTAAATCATAATTAATTGTTCCCCATCCAACATCATTCCAATCCTTTATTTTATCTTTGGTATTGCTAAAACTAATACTACCAGATTTAAAAGTTTCTTTTCCATTATAATTTCCTTTTTCTAGTACAGACATATATGTAAAAATCTTCATGGTTGAACCAGGTTCAAATGTATAAGAAATTAATGGATTTAAATAATTCTTAATATTTTTTGTATTAGGATTAAATGTTGGATATGAAGTGGTTCCTAAAATAGCACCAGTTTTAGCATCCATTACTGCAGTTATTAACCATTCGGGTTTATTAGTTTCAAAAGACTCTTTAGATATTGTTTCCACAAAATATTGAATATTATTATCTATTGTTAAATTTATATCTACTCCATCAATGCTTGGTTTAATTATTTCTTGAGTATTTGGTAACTTATATCCATAAAGATCTTTTTGAAATTCATGAGAACCATCTATTCCCTTTAAATCTTTATTATAGTATTGTTCAATTCCCATTTCTCCTACCATTACACCATCTTTATCTTGAACATATCCTAAAACATAAGATAAAAATGTATCATTAGGATAATATCTTTTTCTTGACATAGTAAAAGATATACCAGGAAGCTTTAATTCTTCTATTTTTTCTTTTGTTACTTCAGTTATTCCTCTTCCTCCTGGGCCCAATTCTACTTGATAAGCTTTTCTATTTAATAAAGATAATATGCTTTTTTCAGTCATATTTATTATTGGAGATAATTTTTTTGCAGTATCTTCTTTATCTACAACATGTCTTAATATTTTTTCTGTACTTCTAGAAGGTTCAAGAAACGCAATTACGGTATATGAATTAACTGTTTGCGCTAAGACATTATTTGAATTATCATAAATATTACCTCTTTTAGCATATATAATATTTTTTGTAGTATTTCTATTGTTTGCAAATTTTTCTAAATTCATATCATCTACTTTTACTGATAGCGCTAAATAACTTAATCTAATTATTGCAACAATAAAAAAAAGAAATAAACTTATAATTACAATTTTATTAATTATTACCTTATTATCTCTTTCTTTTTTCATTATAACCCTCTATTTTTTTGATATTACTTTAATATTAGTACTATTATAACCTAATCCTTCATTTTCAATAGCATCCGATATATTTGCTAATGATTTTAATTCATCAATTTTCATAGATAATGATTCTATCTTATTCTCTTCTTTAGTAATTTCTCTTTTTAAAGCTTCTACTTCTATATTAACATCCGATAAAGAAGATTTCAATAATAAAAATAATATTGGAAATACAATCATAGATATTAAACAAGTTCCAGTTATTAATTTAGAAAATTTTAACTTTTTCATATTATTAAAGCCTTTCTATTATTCTTAAAGTAGAACTCTTTGATCTACTATTATTACTTAATTCTTCTTTACTGGGATAAATTCTATCTATTATTTTTATTATTGGTTTATATTCATCAGGTATTTCAGGTAATCCTTTAACTATTTTATTTACTTCACTATATTTTTTAAATATTTTTTTTACTATTTTATCTTCTAAAGAGTGAAAAGTAATAACACATAGTCTTCCATGCGTTTTAAGCATATTTATTGAATCTTCTATTGCTCTTTCTATTTCATTTAATTCATTATTAACTTCTATCCTAATAGCTTGAAATATTCTTTTTACAGTATCTTTAGACTCTTTAGGAATAGATTTATTTATTATTTTAACTAATTCTAATGTCGTTTCTATTGATTTCTTATCTCTATAATCACATATTTTTTTGGCAATATTTTTAGAGTATCTTTCTTCTCCATAATTGAAAAAAATATCTATTAATTTTTCATATGAATAATTATTTACTACATAGTGAGCATCCAATGATTGATTTTTATCCATTCTCATGTCTAATCTATAATCATTCATATAACTGAATCCTCTTTCAACTACATCTATTTGAGGACTAGATACTCCTAAATCAAATATTATTCCATCTACTTTATCTATATTTCTTTGATACATTTCATCTTTTAACAATGAAAAACTAGTATTAATTAATTCAAAATTATTGCTAATTTTACTCAATCTTTCATTACTAAATTTTATAGCATCAATATCTTTATCAAAGGCAAAAAGCCAACCCCTTTTTATTCTTTTTAGTATAGCTTCGCCATGACCACCATAACCTAAAGTACAATCAATATAAATTCCATCTTCCCTTATGTTTAAATTTTCTATTGTTTCATCAAGTAGTACACTTCTATGCATAAGGATTACTTTCAAATAAGTTTTCAGCTATATCTGATAAGTTTTCAATGTTATCTTTTAGGAATTTATCAAAATTATCTTTAGACCATATTTCTATGCGGTCATTTACGCCGATTACAACACATTCTTTTGTTAAACCGGCGTAACCCGCTAGTGGAGAGGTAATATTGATTCGACCTTGTTTGTCGAATTCACATTCAGTGGCACCTGATAGAAAGAATCTTTGAAATGATCTAACATCTTTTTTAGTAAAAGATAGTTCATTCAATTGAGATATAATTTTAGTCCATTCATTTTTAGGATATACAAATAAACATGAATCAATTCCCCTAGTAATGATGAACTTTTCGCCCAAATCATATCTGAATTTAGATGGGATAATCATGCGTCCTTTTTCATCAATATTATGATGATATTCGCCCATAAACATATTAATCCCCCACTTTCTACCACTATGTTCCACTTACTACCACAATAGTACAACAAAAAAACTATCTTGTAAATAGTTTTTTTAATATTATTATATTTAATTTTGTAAACCGTAAATTATTGTATACTTAGTATCTTGTTACCCTATTGCTCCAAGCACTATAATAATTTGATGGAAAATTAATTACTTGTCTAGGGTTAATTAATCTTGCTTTATAATCATTATAAGTCCAATAATCTTTATATCTAAGTCCATAAGCTATAGATAAATGTAAGTGAGCTCCTGTTGTACAAGTATCACCCGTTCCTTTTTGTCCACCCATTTTACCAATTAAAGTATCTTTGGATACAAATTGACCTTCGGACACCAAGATTTGGCTTAAATGTAAGTAAGCTGAAGTATATTTTTTCCCATTAATATTATGATGAACATACACTTGATTTCCACCACAATTAGTCCAAAATTTCTTTACCACTACTCCATTAGCTACCGCAAGTACATTGGCACCAACTCCAGAAGAATTAGACATATCTATTCCACTATGAAACTTATCTTTTTTATCAATCGGATGATACCTATTACCAAAATTACTAGTAACGTAACCATTTGAACAATTAATTCGTCATTGTATTCTGCTATTTGTTCTGTAATAGAAAATCTATATATAAAATCCTCTATAGTTTCAGCACCAAATATATA
>JAAYGD010000066.1 GCA_012727915.1 Mycoplasmatota bacterium
ATGCTACAGTAACTAAAGTAACAGAATACCAAAGGAATACATGTACTCTATACTGTGCATCATCAGCTTGTACTTGTGCGGGATACGATAGATAGTGGAGCAGTAACTTATCCTTCATCTTGTACTGCAGTAGGATCTGGAGGAGCATCATATACAACTTGTAGCGTCAATGCCTATCGATGTGATTGTAGTTGTGCAGTACCATCTGACACTTGGACAACAACTTGGTGTGGTACTCAGCCTTGTAATCAAGCTCGCTGTCTTGCGAAAAATGGTTGTACAGCTGGTATTGGTGTCAGTGGAACTTACAATGTTGTAACGTATAAAAAGACAGTATATAGTTGTACATCGTGGAATAGTTGCTCAGCCTGTGGTACTTGCGAAACTTGGAATACATGTGCAGCATGTGGATGTGAAACATGGGGAGGATGGACAGGATGGTCTACAACGGTTTGTACAGCAGCAGCAAATCAAGTACAATGTAAAACAAGAGACATTTATAATTAATAATTAAAAGATAGATTATTCTATCTTTTTTTGTTATAATAAATATGGTGATAATATGAAGGTCTTATGTATTGGAAATGCTGCTTATGATATAACATATTCAATGGATGATTATCCAATTGAAAACTTTAAATATAGAATGAAAAATAAATATGTTGGTGGTGGAGGTCCTTCTTCTAATGCAGCATATTTACTTGGAAAATGGGGTGCAAAAACTTATTTTGCGGGTGCTGTAGGTGATGATACTTTAGGTAAAAAGATAATAAAGGAATTTAAATCTGTAGGTGTATCTACTAAATATATTGAAATAGATAGAGGAAGAGATACTACTTTAGCGTTTATTCTTCTTAATGAATCAAAGGGTAGTAGAACAGTATTTACATATAGAGAAGATACTTTAGTATTGGATAAAAAAATTAAAGAGAAATTTGATTATATTTTGATGGATGGCCAAGAGTATGAAGCTAGTATGTTTGTACTCGATAAAAATCCAAATGCTATTAGTATTATAGATGCTGGAAGAGCTACTGAAAAAGTTATTGAATTATGTAAAAAAGTTACTTATGTAGTTTGTTCTAAGAAATTCGCGGAAGATTATACTAAGATGCAAATAGATATAAATAACAATGAATCGATGAATCAAGTATTAGATTTAATGCTTAAAGACTTTAAAAACGTAGTTATAACTTTGGAAGAATCTGGTTCAATATATAAAAAGGATGGAATATTAAATTATGTTCCAAGTATAAAAGTAGAAGTTAAGGATTCTACTGGAGCCGGTGATTTATTTCATGGAGCATTTACTTATTTTTTAGTAAATGGTTATCCATTTGAAAGAATAATAAAATTATCCAATATAACTGGTGCTTTATCGGTTACTAAGATTGGAGGAAGGAATTCTGTACCGTCTTTAGGTGAGGTGCTTTTGGCTGAGAAAGAAAATGTTTAATGATCTAATTACAACTAAAAATATACCTAAAATAGATCTTCATGGAGAAACTTCGGATATATCTGTGATATATTTAAAGAAGTTTATTTTGGAAAATTATAAGTTAAAAGTTAAATATTTTGTTGTTATTCATGGTATAGGAAAAGATATAATAAGAAAAGCTATATATGAAGAATTAAATATAAACAAATTTGTGGAAGAATATAAAATGGATATGTATAATCCTGGATGTACTATTGTAAAATTAAAGCTACTTTAGGAGGGTTTCATGAAAATTAAATGCACATTAAGAAATATATTTTACAAAAGTGATAATGGATTTATAGTTGGAGTAATAAAAGTAAAAGAATCTGATAGTGATGAATTAAAGGAATATATAGATAAAACTCTTACTTTTTCTGGGAACTTCATTGAATTAAATGAAGATTTTGATTATGTATTTATTGGAGAATTAGTTAACCATCCTAAATATGGAATTCAATTAAAGGTTGATAATTATGAAAAAATAATGCCTGAAGATAAAAGTTCTATTATTGCGTATTTATCTTCTGGTATATTTCCTAAGGTAGGAATAAGGACCGCTAGTAAGATTGTTAATACTTTAGGAGATAATTGTTTAGATATAATATTAAATAATTATCAATCTTTACTTATGATTCCAAGTATGAGCGAAAAAAGAGCAA
This sequence comes from Mycoplasmatota bacterium, assembly GCA_012727915.1. GTDB lineage: Bacteria > Bacillota_I > Bacilli_A > RF39 > UBA660 > JAAYGD01. The sequence continues at coordinate 2,140 of JAAYGD010000066.1, forward strand.
ACGAAATATATGAAATATTAAAAGAAGAAAAAATGAGTTATAAAGTGATTATATATCTTCAAGAGTTGGGGTTTTCGTTTAATCAATCTACAAAGATATATAAAAAATATAATAATGATACATATAATATTATAGAAAATAATATGTATTTATTGGTTGAAGAAATTAGAGATATTGGATTTAATCAAGTTGATTCTATTGCGTTATCAAAAAATATAGAAAAATTAGATGAAAGAAGAATAAATGCTTGTATTTTATATTCAATTAATGATATATGTTTTAAAACTGGGAATACTTATACATTAATTGAAGATCTATATTTGACTGTAGTAAATATATTAAAAGCTAATATTGATATAGAATCTTTAAAAGAATATTTAAATAATTTAATAAATATAAATAAGATAATTTGTGAAGAAGATAAATATTATTTGGTTAATTATTATGAAATGGAAAACAGAATTGCTAGTAAAATAAATTATTTATTAAAAAAGAAAAAAGAAAAAATAAAAAATATATCTAAAACTATTGATATATTAGAAGAATTGTTTGGAATAAAATATAATGATTTACAAAAAGAAGCTGTTGTAAGTTCTTTAGAAAATAATATTACTATTATTACAGGAGGACCAGGAACTGGAAAAACAACCATTATAAAAGCTATTGTAGAAGCTTATAAAAGTATTAATGAATATACTATGGATGATTTAAACAAAAATCTAGTACTTCTAGCACCCACTGGGAGAGCATCAAAAAGGATTAGAGAAGCAACTGGTTTTTATGCATCGACTATTCATAAATTTTTAAAATGGAATAAAGAAAATGATGAATTTATGGTTAATGAAAATAATAAAAGTTATGCTAAATTTATTATTATAGATGAAACTAGTATGATAGATATATTTTTATTGGATAATTTATTTAAAGGGTTATTTGATGATGTTAAATTAATTTTTGTAGGTGATTATAATCAATTACCTAGTGTACTTCCTGGTCAAATATTAAAAGATATGGTAGATAGTAAAGTTATAAATACTATTGAATTAAAAGATTTATATAGGCAAAAAGCGGATTCATATATTATTAATTTAGCGCATGAAATAAATTCTGGAAACTTAAGTAAAGAAGCTTTCATGAAAAAGGGTGATTATAATTTTATAGAATGCGATAGATATTCAATTGAAAGATTAATTACTGATATATGTAAAAAATATTTGGAAAAGGGTTATAGTGAAAAGGATATTCAAATATTAGCGCCTATGTATAAAGGAATAAATGGTATTGATAATTTAAATTCTAAGTTACAAGATGTATTTAATCCTAAAAAAGATCAATTAGAAATTACTTATTTAAATAATATATATAGAGAAAATGATAAGATATTGCAAACAAAAAATATTTCTGATAGTGATATTTCTAATGGAGATATTGGTAAAATAGAAAGTATAGATTTAATAGATAATACATTATTATTTGATTTTGATGGAGAAACATTAGAATGTTCTAAACAAGATTTAGAAAACATTAAGTTGGGTTATTCTATAAGTATTCATAAAGCACAAGGTAGTGAATTTGATATAGTAATAATTCCTATGGATACATCTTTTTCTAGAATGTTATATAAAAAATTAATATATACCGCTGTTACTAGAGCGAAGAAGTATTTGTTATTAGTAGGAGAAAAGGAAGCGTTATTAAGTTCTATTAAAAATAAAGAAGATACAGAGAGATTTACAGGTTTAAAAGACAGACTATTTAAAAAAGAAAAAATTGATGTATAATTATAATAGGGTAAGGTGAGTGAAATGAATAAAACAAAGATAGTAGCAACTGTAGGTCCAATGTCTTCTACAAAGGAAATGGTAAAAAAAATGATTCTAGCGGGTACGGATGTATTTAGAATCAATTTATCACATTCTTCATATAAGGATGCTGAAAAGGTATGTGCACATATTAGAGCAGTAAATAGAGAATTAAATACAAATACGGGTATTCTTATTGATACTAAAGGACCCGAAGTAAGAACGGGGACAATTAATGGAGAAGTATTTATAGAAATAGATGATACTGTTACATTAACTAGTAAAGAATGTTTTGGAGAATTTGGGAATATTCAAATAAGTTATAAAGATTTGTATAAAGATGTAAATATTGGAGATAGAGTACTAATCCATGATGGATTAATAGAATTAAAGGTTATTAATATAATAGATGAAGATATTAAATGTATTACTGTTCGTGGTGGTCAACTAAAAAGCCATAAAGGAATTAATATACCTGATTCACAGCTTAGTATAGACTTTTTATATAAAGAGCACAAGGAAGATATTGAATTTGCTTCTAGAATAAATGCAGATTTTGTTGCGCTTTCTTTTGTTAGAAACGCTAATGATGTATTAGATGTAAATGATATGTTAATTTCGTTAAAAAATGAACATTTACAAATAATTGCAAAAATAGAAAGTAGAAGCGCAATAGAAGATATTGATAATATTATAAAAGTAAGTGATGGAATAATGGTAGCAAGAGGAGATTTAGGAATTGAGATATCTTTGGAATCAATACCAAGTGTTCAAAAGAAATTAATAAAGCAAAGTTATTTAAAAGGTAAGGTTTGTATTGTGGCAACTGAGATGTTAACTTCAATGGAATCCACTTCAAGACCTACTAGAGCTGAAGTATCAGATGTTGCTAATGCAGTAATAGATGGTGCTGATGCAGTAATGTTATCTGGAGAATCTGCTGTTGGACATTATCCAATTGAAGCAATAGAAACAATGAATAGAATAATAGATAGTACTGAAAATAATATGGATTATGATGAAATATTAATTAAACATACATCGCATGAAAATAAAGATGTTACTACTGTAATATCTCATAGTGTAGTAGATGCTGCAAATATGTTAAACGCTAAAGCAATTATTGCTACCACTATATCAGGCTATACAGCTAGAAAGATTAGTTCACATAGACCGTGTTGTCCAATTATTGCTACTACTCCAAGAAAAGAAACAGCAACTTCTTTATCTCTTCATTGGGGAGTGTTACCAGTAGTAGTAAAAAAATATACTACAACAGATGAAATAATGAAAAATGCAATAGATATTGTAAATGAAAAGTTTGTATTAGAAAAGGGAGACAAAATAATAATTACTGGAGGATTTCCAATGAAACAAAATAGATATACTAACTTTTTAAAAATTGAAGAAATAGAATAATTAATCACCATAAATGGTGATTTTTTATTTTTATTATGTTAAAATTAAATAGTATATAGGGAGGGTTTTGATGGAAAAAGAATATAGAATATTATTGGAGAGTTTTAGAAATTCATATTTTGTTAGAAGTTTAAAGTATCCAAATTCTTTGGAATATGATAATAAAGAAGACAAATTATCTAATATAAATAAAAAAACACCTGTTACTTTAAATGATATTTCATATAAAGATGGTAAGTATTATTTAAGTGGTGTATTTAAAATTGGAGAGCATGTTTTTGATTGTTCTCAATTTTCTGATAGTTTTAATGAAAGTACTAGAATAGGAACTTATGGAAGCTATGAATCAACTGCATATTTTCTTAATAATGATTTAAAATTTGAAACTACTTATTCTGCTTATAGAACCTTAGTGGGTTCTAATGAAGAAGTGTCTTCTATTCATGATAATATATATGATAAAAAAAGTACTATAGTTAAAAACTTTATAGAAAGAGTAAGCGGTACTTTTGAAGAAGAGTTTATTTATGAATCCGATGAAGATGTTTATATTCATAAATCAAATAAAACTAGTGAAATAGAAACACTAAAGTTTGAAATAACTGATGAAGAAGTTACTATGATTAAAAATACACCCAAAAATGATTTTAATTTAGTTCCTAGAAGGCAATATGCAGAACTAAAAAACGAAAGAGATAGATTGATTAGAATGATTAATCAACAAAAAGGAAGAGAAAAAACAAAAGAAAAAGGTAATAATAAACCTAAAGAAAAGGATAACTCAGCTCATAAAAAAAGAAGATATTAAATCTATTTATAAAAACACTTATTAGGAAGTGATAAAATGCATGATAAATTAAAACTATTATTAGATAAAATAGGTATTAAAGAGGAATATTATTCTTTTTTTAATGATGGAGTTTTAGAAAAATTAAAAATATCTAAAGATAAAAAAGAATGGAATTTCATTATAAAATTAAAAGATACTTTAGATCCAATTGTATTTGATGAAATAAATAAGTCTTTAAATAAATATTATAAAGATTTAGAAGCATATATAACTTTAAAATATGAAAATGTATTAAATGAGAAAATTATAGATTATTATAAATTCTTTTTGGAAAAGCAAAGAAAATCTTATAAATCTTTATTGGATAATGATATATATTTAGAAGAAAAAAATATAATTATTGAAGTTACTAATAAAGTTGAAAGTAATAAAATTAATGAAATATTAGATGATTTAAAAAAATATTTTAAATTATCTGGATTTGATTATAATTTAAAAGTTGTTTTTAATGAAGATAAAAGTGTTAAGATAAAAAATGAAATAGATAAGGAAATTAAAGATAATTCTAAGGTTGAAAATAAACCAAAAGAAATAACATTAATATTTGGAGCAGAATCTAAAAAGAAAAGGAATTATTTAATTAAGGATATTATTTCAGAAGATAATGATGTAGTAATAGAAGCATATGTATTTGGAGTAGATGTTAGAGATATTTCAAGTAAAAATTTAAAAATAATAACAATTAAAGTATCTGATAATACTGATAGTATTTATTGTAAGATTTTTTCTAAAGATGAAAAAGAAGCTGATTTGTTATTGAATAATTTAAAAGAAGGAGATTGGGTTAGAATAAATGGATATTCTAAAAATGATACTTTTTCTAAAGAGCTTGTATTAAATGTAAGAGGAATTACTAAGATTAAGCATTATAAAGAAGATATAGAAGATAAATCTAATAATAAAAGAGTTGAATTGCATGCTCATACTTTTATGAGTCAAATGGATGGAGTAGTCTCTGTTAAGGATTTAATTAAAAGAGCACATAAATATGGGCATAAAGCTATTGCTATTACTGATAAGAATTGTGTTCAAGCTTTTCCTGATGCTCAAAAGGTAGTTAAAGAAATTAATAAAAGTAGTGATAATAAAATAAAATTGATATATGGTGCAGAATTAGTTGTTGTAGATGATGAAGTTAATATAGTTTTTGGAAGTTCTAATTTAGATTTAATTGATACTACATATGTAGTATTTGATGTAGAAACTACTGGTTTTAATGCTACTAGTGGAGATTCATTAATAGAAATTGGTGCAGTTAAAATTAATAATGGAGAAATAATAGATGCTTTTGATGAATTAATTAATCCTGGAAGACCTATACCATCTAACATTACTAAGTTTACTCATATAACTGATATGATGGTTAAAGATTGTAGAAATGAATTAGAAGTAACTACTGATTTTAAGAAATGGATAGGAGATTTACCTTTAGTTGCGCATAATGCAAAATTTGATAGATCTTTTTTATCTAGTGTTTATAATAGATATAATTTAGGAGAATTAAATAACGCAATAATAGATACTATGCAACTTAGTAGAATATTAAATCCTGAGGAACCTAAGCATAATCTTTCAATAGTAACAAAAAGATATGAAGTGGAATTTGATGAAGAATCTCATCATAGAGCTGATTATGATGCTAAAGCTACAGCTATAGTATTATCTAAAATGTTATTAAAACTTAGAGCAAGAGGGGTTCAAAAGATTGATGATTTAAAAAAATTGATGACAGAAGAAGATATATTTAGATTTGGTAATTTTTATCATATTTTAATATTGGTTCAAAAACAAGAAGGAATAAAAAATTTATATAAGTTGATATCTGATGCTAACACTAAATATTTACAAAAGACACCAAGAATTTTAAAGAGTGCAATAACTAACAATAGAGAAGGTTTATTATTAGGTAGTGCTTGTTCTGAAGGAGAAATATTTTCAAGAGCTAGAAGTTTAAGTAATGAAGAGATAAAAAATATTATGCAATTTTATGATTTTATTGAAGTTCAACCTATAGAAAGTTATAATCATTTAATTCAAATGGGAGAATTTTCTAATGAGTTGGAATTACAAAATCATATTGAAAAAATTATTTCTTTAGCGTATGAAGAAAATATATTAGTAGTAGCAACTGGAGATGTTCATCATTTAGATAGGAAAGATAAAATATCTAGAGAAATCATAGTTAATCAAAAAGTACCTGGTGGAGGATTGCATTATTTAAATAAAAAAAATATAAGAGAAATACCTTCATCACATTTTAGAACAACAGATGAAATGTTAGAAAGTTTTGATTTTTTAGATAAAAAGATAGTAAATGAAATAGTAATAGAAAATACAAATAAAATTGCTGATTCTATTGAAAATATTAAAATTATTCAAGATGAAAAAGAACCGTATACTCCTATATTTGAAGGTTCAAAAGAAGAAGTGGAAAAAATGGTTTATGATAATGCTCATAAATTATATGGTAATAAGCTTCCTAAAATTGTAGAAGATAGAATAGAACAAGAATTAAAAGGTATAATTGGAAATGGTTATGATATTATTTATTTAATTTCTCAAAAATTAGTAAAGAAATCTAATGAAGATGGTTATATAGTAGGAAGTAGAGGTTCAGTTGGTTCTTCTTTTGTAGCAACTTTAATGGGTATTACTGAAGTTAATCCTTTGCCTGCTCACTATGTATGTCCTAAATGTAGTGAATCTATATTTGAAGAAGATGGTGTATTATTAGGATCTATTTATCCTTCTGGTTATGATTTACCGGATAAGATATGTAAATGTGGAAGTAAGATGAAAAAAGAAGGTCAAGATATGCCTTTTGCAACTTTTTTGGGTTTTGAAGGAGATAAGGTTCCTGATATAGATTTGAATTTCTCTGGAGAATATCAATCAAGAGCGCATGATTATACAAAAGAATTGTTTGGAGAAAAATATGTATATAGAGCAGGTACTATAGGTACAGTTGCGGAAAAAACTGCATTTGGATTTGTTTTAGGTTATATGGAAAAAAAAGAAAAACACTTGAGAAAAGCTGAAGTAGACAGATTAGCACAAGGATTGATTGGAGTTAAAAGAACAACTGGTCAACATCCTGGAGGAATAGTAATAATTCCTAATTATATGGAAGTATTTGACTTTACTCCATATCAATACCCCGCTGATGATCCTAAGTCAAAATGGTATACAACTCATTTTGATTTTGAAGCTATTCATGATTATGTTTTAAAATTAGATATATTGGGTCATGATGATCCAACTATGTTAAAAATGTTAGAAGATTCTAGTGGAATAAAAATAGATGATATTCCGTTTGATGATAAAGATGTTTTCAAATTGTTTTCTTCTACTGAATCTTTAGGTGTTTCAAGTGAAGAAATTGAATGTGAAGTAGGAACATTAGGAGTGCCTGAATTTGGTACAAACTTTGTAATTGAAATGTTAAAAGATACTAGACCTGAGAACTTTGCGGAATTAGTAAAAATATCAGGGCTATCTCATGGTACAGATGTATGGCTTAGTAACGCTAAGAATTTAATAGAAAATAATACTGTAGATTTTAAAGATTTAATTGGTTGTAGAGATGATATTATGGTTTATTTAATATATCAAGGATTAAAGCCAAAAGAAGCTTTTGATATTATGGAATTTGTTAGAAAAGGCAAAGCTTCTAAGGATAAAGAAACATGGGAAAAGCATGCTTCAACTATGAGGAAAGCAAATGTTCCTGAATGGTATATAGACTCATGTCAAAGGATTAAGTATATGTTTCCAAAAGCACATGCTACAGCTTATGTAATGATGGCACTTAGAGTAGCGTGGTTTAAAGTACATTATCCAATTTTCTATTATTCTGCTTACTTTTCAATAAGAGCTACAGATTTTGATATTAAAACAATGATCAAGGGTTATTCATCAATTAAAGAAAAAATAAGTATATTAAAAGAAAAAGGATTTGAAGCAACAAATAAAGAAGTTGCAATATTAGATGTATTAAAGAGTGCTTTAGAAATGACTGCAAGAGGTTTTAAATTTGGAAATGTAGATATATACAAATCTGATTCAACTAAGTTTTTAATAGATGAAGATAAAAAGACACTTATTCCTCCTTTTATTTCTATAGATGGATTAGGAGATATAGTAGCAAAAAAAATTGTGGAAGAAAGAAATATAAAAGCCTTTACAAGTATTGATGATTTTCAAAATAGAGGTAAGGTATCTCAAACAATTATCAATAATATGAGATTGATGGGTATATTAGATCAAATGCCTGAAACAAGTCAATTAAGTTTATTTTAGATAAGATTATTCTTATCTTTTTATTATGATATAATTTAGGTGGTGATATTATGTATTTCAATTTAGATGAAAACAAATATGAAATTGTTATTGAAAGAAAAAATAATAAAAATACTTATATAAGAGTTAAAGAAGATTTAAAAATATATGTCTATACTAATAAAAGAACTAAAGAAAAAGATATAATTAAAATGATTGATGATAATTATGGTTCTATAACTAAAATGATTGAAAAAATAGAAAAAAAGAATAAACATAAAGATAAAAATTATCTATTAGGTAAGGAAATAGATATAGTAGTATTATCTAATCAAATACATCCTGAAATTTATAATAATAAGTTATATATTAAAGATAGAAATAAAATAGATAAATATTATAAAGAAATAGCGCTTTCTATATTTAGTGAAAGATTAAAAGAAGTATATAATTTATTTGAAGAAAAGATTCCATATCCTATTTTAAAAATAAGAAAGATGACAAGTAGATGGGGAGTATGTAATAGAAAAAATATAAGTATAACTTTAAATTTAGAATTAGTAAAAAAGGATGTAAAATATATAGATTATGTTATAATACACGAATTGTGTCATTTTTTAGAGTTTAATCATTCTATAAAGTTTTGGAAATATGTCGAAAAATATTGTCCCGATTATAAATTTATTAGAAAAGAGATGAAAGAATAATGGTAATAAGTTCTACTGATAATTTTAAGATAAAAGAAATAAAAAAGTTACATAATAAGAAATATAGAGATATATTAGGTTTATTTATTGTTGAAGGAGAACATTTGGTTGATGAAGCCTTTAAAAATGGATACTTAAAAGAAGTGTTATTAGTAGAAGAAAGTAATATAAATATAGATATTAATAAAACATATATTTCTAAAAAAGTAATGAAAAGTATTAGTTTGTTAGAAAGTCCATCAAATGTTATTGGGATTTGTAACAAAATAAATGAAGATAAAAAATTGGGTAATAATATATTGATTTTAGATAATATACAAGATCCTGGTAATTTAGGAACTATAATTAGAAGTTCAACAGCATTTAATGTATCTTCTATTATTATAAGTGAAGATACGGTAGATATTTATAATGAAAAAGTAATAAGAAGTTCTCAAGGAATGATATTTAATATTAATATTATAAGAACTAATTTAATAGAAAAAATAAAAGAATTAAAAGAAGAGGGTTACTATATATATGGTACTGATGTAGTTGAAGGAATAGAACTTAAATCTATTGAAAAGAAAGATAAAAGTGTTATAATAATCGGAAATGAAGGACAAGGTATTAATGAAGAAACTAAGAAATTATGTAATGAATTTATTTATATTAATATGAGTAATAAATGTGAAAGTCTCAATGCTTCTGTTGCGGCTTCTATAATACTTTATTTATTCAATAAGGATTAAAAATGATATATATAGGTAAATATGTAAATACTCATGGTTTAAAAGGTGAAATTAGAATACTAAGTAATTTTTCTAGGAAAGATTTAGTATTTAAAAAAGGTAACATATTAATAATAGAAAATATAAATTTTGAAATAAATTCTTATAGAGTACATAAAAACTATGATATGGTTACATTTAAAAACATTTCTAACATAAATGAAATTGAATATTTGAAAGGTAAAAATGTATATATAGATAATATTGATGTAGATTATTTAATAGAAGATTTAATTAATTATAAAGTTTTATTAAATAATGAAGAACACTTTATTAAAGAAATTATAGAAAATAAGAAATATAAAATAATTGTGCTTAGTAATAATGTGATGATTCCATTAATAGATAACTTTATAGAAAACATAGATAATGATAAAAAACTAATAATAGTAAGGGATGGTGTTGGTATATGAAAATTGATATTTTAACTTTATTTCCAAATATGTTTGAAGGTTTTTTAACTGAATCAATTATTAAAAGAGCTATTAAATCTAATAAAGTAAATATTGAAATAAATAATATTAGAGATTTTTCTAAAGATTCTCATAAAAAAGTTGATGATATTCCTTATGGTGGAGGATCGGGAATGGTTCTTATGTGCCAACCTATATTTGATGCTGTAAAAAGTTTAGCAAAAGATAATACAAAAGTAGTTTTATTGACTCCTCAAGGAATTCCTTTTAATCAAAAAATGGCTGAAAATTTATCTAAGGAAGAACATTTAATATTTATATGTGGTCATTATGAAGGTTTTGATGAGAGAATATTATCTATTTGTGATATGGAAATAAGTATAGGAGATTATGTTTTAACTGGTGGAGAATTACCTTGTATGGTAGTAACTGATGCTGTAGTTAGATTAGTAGATGATGTAATTGAAAAAGAATCTATTGAAAAAGAATCTTTTGTTGATGGTTTGTTGGATTACCCAACTTATACTAAACCAAGAGTATTTGAAGATTTAGAAGTACCAGATGTATTGCTATCTGGAAATCATAAAAATATAGAATCTTGGAGAGAAGAAGAAAGAGTAAAGAAAACTGAAGTAAAAAGACCAGATTTACTTGATAAAGGAAAATTCAAATTATATAAAAATTCGGAAAATGTAAAGATAATTGATTTAAAGGATTTGAAAGGATATTCTTTTCATCCTAAGAACAATGCTAAGAGAACAGATTTAATTCCTGTTACTAATATGGAATTAATGTTTCAAAAATTTAAAAAAAATGTTGCAAAAACTAATATTGATAAAAAAATATTAACTTTAATAAAAAGCTCTATATTGTTTTTTGAAGAAGACTCTAGTGAAGATAATGCCATAATTGTATTAGGAGAGGCAGAAAGATTAAAAGCATTAATTAAAAATTATGAAAAGATATTAGAAAAAGAATATAGAGAAGAAATAGAAGCAAAGATTGATTTGTTAATTCAAGAAATAAAGATAGAGATGATTTCAAGTAAAAATAAAGAAGAAGAAATAGAAGAAAAGCAATCAAGAAGTAGATAATTATACTTGCAAATAATTTGTTAATATGTTAAAATCAAAATCGTGAAAAACACTGATCCGCTCAGAAGAAGATCAATGTAAAGAAAAGGAGAAACGTATGAATGTAGTTGATTTAGTGTCTAAAAAGCAAATAAATCCAAATGTTCCAGAATTTAGAGTAGGTGATACTGTTAAGGTAAACTATACTATAATTGAAGGGGAAAAAGAAAGAATTCAAGCTTTTGAAGGAGAAGTAATTGCTAAAAAAGGAAGAGCTGCTGAAGAAACTTTTACTGTAAGAAAAATGTCTTATGGTGTTGGAGTAGAAAGAGTGTTTCCTGTTAATTCTCCAAGAATAGCAAGTCTTGAAGTCGTTAAAAAAGGAAAAGTTAGAAGAGCAAAATTGAACTTTCTTAGAAACAAAAAAGGCGAATATAAAATTAAAGAAAGAAACTGATAAGGCTAAGCCTTATTTTTTGGTATTTGTATGAAAAAAAATATAAAGAAAGAATTAATAGAATATTTAATTATAATATTAGTAGTTTTATTTATAAGATTTTTTATAATTACTCCAATTAAAGTTCAACAAAAATCAATGTTTCCTACATTAAATCCCAATGATATTATGATTTTAGATAAAATTGGTTTAAAGTTAGGTAATATTGAAAGATTTGATATAGTAGTAATTAAACATGAAAAAGAATATTTAATAAAAAGAGTAATTGGTTTACCAGGAGAAATAATAGAATATAAAGAAGGTAAATTATATGTTAATGGTAAGCAAATACCAGAAACATTTATAAGAGTTAATACAGCTGATTTTAAACTTGAAGAAAAAATAAAAGATGATAATTATTTTTTAGTAGGAGATAATAGAAATAATTCTACAGATAGTAGAACTTTTGGTTCAATAAATAAAAAAGATATTGTCGGTAAAACTAGTCTAATAGTATTTCCATTTAATAGATTTGGATTAATAAATTAAAAATCAATTTAAATTGATTTTTTTTATTATATATTTAATTATTTTTATATTAACAAATATATAAACTATGATATAATATTAATAATAGAGGTGTATATGAATAAAAAAGGATTTACTTTAGTTGAATTGCTAGCGGTAATAATAATTTTAGGAACCATATTAGTTATTGCAGTACCAAGATTTACAGGGGTTGCAGATGCATCAAGAAAGAAAACATTAGAAATTTCGGCAAAATCATTTTCTTCTGAATTAAAAAAAGCATATGTACAAGATAATTTTGAAATTTCAGAAGCAGGGAAAACTTTTACTATAGAAGGTAATTCATTTTTAGGGGACTCATTAGATGTTACAGGGGAACTTCCTGATACAGGGAAGTTGTATGTAGATCCAGAAGGTAATGTTGCTTTAACTTTAACCAAAGGAAACTATTGTGCAGTAATGACTCTTAATGGTGAAGTAGAGGTTTTTGAAGATTTATTAATGTGTGAATTAGGGTTTTCTCAAATTACTTTAATAGGAGATAACCCTCTTTATTTGAGACAAAATACTGTTTATGTACCAACTTCATATGTAGAACCGGGTTTTGTTGCAATAGATGAATATGGCGGAAATAGACCTGACAAAGTAACAGTAACAAGTGATATAGATATAAATACAGTAGGTACTTATACAGTTACCTATGTTTTAAAGAGTAATTTGGGGGATACAATAGATACAGAAACAAGAACAGTAATAGTATATGACGGAATACCACCAATGGTAACAACAGCAGTAGCAATAAGTATTAATACAACAAATAATAAGTACGCAATAAATGGAAATACAGTAACATTAAATTTAACATTCACTAAGAGTGTAACAGATCCAACAGTAACAATAGGAGGAAGAACAGCAACAGTAACAGGAAGTGGA
>JAAYGD010000067.1 GCA_012727915.1 Mycoplasmatota bacterium
ATTTTGTTTTCTCCAGAATTCTTGAGAGAAGGAAGAGCTTTATATGATAATTTATATCCTTCAAGAATTATTGTTGGGGAAAAAACAGAAATAGCTAAAACTTTTGCAAGATTACTAAAAGAAGGAGCAATAAAGGAAGATGTTCCAGTATTGTTAACTACTCCAACTGAAGCAGAAGCAATAAAATTATATTCTAATACTTATTTAGCGATGAGAGTGTCATTCTTTAACGAACTTGATTCTTATGCGGAGTTAAAAGGTTTAAATACTGAAGATATTATAAAGGGTGTTTCAATGGATCCAAGAATTGGTAATTATTATAACAATCCTTCTTTTGGATATGGTGGTTATTGCCTTCCTAAAGATACAAAACAATTATTAGCTAATTATAAAGATGTCCCTCAAAAATTAATTACTGCTATAGTAGAATCAAATGAAATTAGAAAAGATCACATTGCTGAAATGATAATAAGAAAAGATCCAAAAGTTGTCGGTGTATATAGATTAACAATGAAAGCAGATTCTGACAATTTCAGACAATCCGCAATACAGGGTATTATGAGTAGATTAAGAGATAGAAATATAGGTGTGGTTTTATATGAACCTCAAATTTACGATTTAACATTTGATGGATATGAAGTTATAAAGGATTTTTCTCAATTTCTTGATAGTTCCGATGTTATAATTGCAAATAGAATTACTCCTGAGATTGAAAGAGTTAAAAAGAAAAAATAACATATAGAAATATATGTTTTTTTTATATTAATTTTATGTTTTTATGTTAAAATATATAATAGAGTCTAGAGGTGATATGGATGAAATATATGATAAATGGTTATAGTATATATGTAATTATCTTATTAACATTTATTATAAGCGCTATATTGATTCCTATTGTTAAAAGAATAGCTTTTCATGTCAATGCTATTGATTATCCAAATGAAAGAAAAGTACATACTAAACCTATGCCCAGAATGGGTGGACTTGCTATTTTTCTTGCTTTTTTATCTGGGTATATTTTGTTTGCACAAGAATATAAGGAAATGTTAGGAATATTAATGGGGGGTATAGTTTTAATACTTGTGGGTATATTTGATGATATTAAACCAATACCTGCTAAGTATAAATTAATTGGACAAATAATTGCTGCTTCAATTGCAGTTTTTTATGGAAATGTAATTTTAAGTGAAATCTCTGCATTTGGTTTATATATTGATTTTGGATGGTTTTCTCCTTATGTAACGGTTGTTTTTATAATTTCAATAATTAATGCTATTAATTTGATAGATGGGTTGGATGGTTTGTCTGGGGGATTAACTGCTATTTATTTTACTACTATTATTACTATTGCTATTTTAATGAATAAGTATTCTGGATTAGATATGATGATTTGTTTGTTAATGTTAGGTTCTATATTAGGATATTTACCATATAATTTTCATCCTGCTAAGATATTTATGGGAGATACTGGAAGTATGTTCATTGGATATATGATTGCAATTGTTGCTTTATTGGGATTTAAAAACGTTACTTTGACTTCATTTATAACTCCATTATTAATTTTAGCAATTCCTATATTAGATACTATTTTAGCTATTATTAGAAGGATTATTGCGGGTAAACCAATTGGAGAAGCTGATAAAGATCATATTCATCATCAATTTCTTAAAATGAAATTAAGTACAAGAAAAACAGTTTTAATAATATATGTAATTAATATTGCTTTCTCAGCTGTTTCTGTATTTTATGTAACTGGTAATAATGAACAAGCTATTATTATATATAGTATTTTATTAGTTTTACTTATAATATTTGTTTTAAAAACTAATATATTATTTGATCATAGTAAGAGAAATGGAACTAAGTAATTAGTTCTTTTTATATGTTATAATTTAGTTATGAGGTAAATAATGAAGAGAAAGCTATATATGGATGTAATTAGAATAGTAGCAATTTTTGCAGTAGTATTATTACATGTTGCAGCAGATAATTTTTATGTATTTAAATATACTAGTTTTGAATGGCAAGTATTAAATGTTTATGATTCATTAGTTAGATTTTGTGTACCATTATTTTTTATGATTAGTGGAGTACTTTTTTTAAGAGATG
>JAAYGD010000006.1 GCA_012727915.1 Mycoplasmatota bacterium
ATGAAGAAATTATTTAAAAAGTCATCTTTATTTTTTACACTTTTATTAGCAACAGTTTTTTTAACTACTAATGTTTATGCTTGGTATACTCCTAATAAAACATCATTTGCTTTGGGTGGAGTGTATGATGATGGATTGGATACGACTGCAGATGCAAATAATGCTCATAGTGCTTACTCTACGATGGGTTTAAGTTATACAAAAAAATTAAATAACACTAATAAAACTGCAGTTATGGGAAGCCATGGCAATGGAACAAGTTACTTAAATAGTGGTATAGTATTTATGAGTGGACATGGTAATAGTTCTTTAATGTCTTTTATGAACAATGGAACAAATAAGTTTTATATTCAAGGCAATACAAATACTACGGGAAGCTATATAGGTATTGGTAATTATATTAATTCTTCAAATGCATTAGTTGTTTTAGGCGGATGTAAGACTGCAGAAGGAAACTCTAATATTTCTAAATATGTTGTTGATCAAGGCGCAAAATCTTCTATTGGTTGGACAACAACAATTAATAATGCTGGTTCACATACTAATTGGTTAAAAAGATTTAATAACAAAATTAAAGATAAGTCTACAACTGTTAGTGCAGCAAAATCTTCTGCAGATGGGCATATTTACTTGGACAATACAGTTAAAAATGGAAAAATTTATGGATTTGGAAATTATAATCCATGGTATTTTATGAATGGTGGTAGTTATTCTAAGTCTTCATCAGATGAAAACTATTATAATTCTATTTTTAATTTAAATGAAAATGAATATTTAGTAACAACTAAAATTGATTCTAAAAATATAGAAAAAATAATAGTTGATTTTATTACAAAAGAATTAGATAAAGATTTTAATATTCAAGATTATAAATTAGAAATTAATGGTAATGATACTATTTATTATGATTATGTATTATATATTAATGATGTTAGAACTTCATTTGGATATACTGTTGCTTTAATTGATAATAGTATCGTTAAACTTTATGATAATATGGATAGTAAGTCTGCTGCTGAAATTAAAAGAGCAGTTAAGGAGATTTATCCTGAAAGCAAAAAAATAGAGAGTATTTCTTTAAAGATTGATGAAAAAATAAATAGTAAATATAAAAATGAAAAAATCAGCAAATATATGATTACGCCATATTATGATGTTGAAACTAATAAAATATTTGTTGTTGGAATGTATAGTGTTGAATTTTCAGATGGAACATTTGGAAGTGCTTCCTATAGTGAAGAAGTGTAATATTTTTTAATATTAATTAGAATTATTAAGACTCATATTTGAGTCTTTTTTTAGTTGTAAAAAATAATCTATTTGAATATATTAGATTACAAATTTTTGTCTTTTTTTATCTTGTAACTTTGAGTATCATATAATGATATTGTGAAAAAAGAGTGAAATGAAATTGTTAATGTTGAATCTAATAATATAGGAACAAAATTTATTATTAAATAGTTTAGATTTATAGTTCGGAAAATTTCATCTTTTACGAACATCGTAAAATAGTAATATTACGAACTCTTTTAAAGCTTAATAATTACTATTTGATGATATAATAAATATATATATTGACTCTCCTCTTAGGGGATACTGTATAAATAATTTAGGAGGCGATATTATGTTAAGAATAGGAGATTTTTCTAAATTATCTAAAGTAACTATTAAGGCATTGAGGTATTATGAAAAAGAAGGATTATTGATTCCAAAACATGTTGATGTTTTTAATGGATATAGATATTATGAGAGTAATCAATTATTAGATGTAGCAAGGATTATTTCTTTAAAACAAATTGGATTATCAATAGATGAAATAAAGAAAATAATAATAGATAATGAATCACTAGAAAAAATTCTTAAGTCAAGGAAAAAAGAATTAGAAAAAACTATTTTTAAATATAGTAATCAGCTTTCAAGACTAAATTATTTATTGGAGGAGAAAGATATGAAAGAAGAAATATTTGAAAAAATAGTACCTGCTTATTATGTATATTACAAAGAAGGGGTATTAAAAGATTATAGTGAAGCTTCTATGTTTATTTTAGAATCAGGACAAGAATGTATGGAGTTGAATCCAAACATTAAATGCATTGAACCAGATTATTGTTATGTTAATTATTTAGATGGAGAATATAAAGATAAGAATATCAAAATAAGATATTCTCAGGCAGTTATCAAAGCGGACAAACCATTTAATGAAAATAATAATATTAAATTTATGGATATTCCAGAAACAAAATGTATATGTATTTATCATAAAGGATCATACGATACATTAGGAAAATCATATGCAAAAATTATGAAATATATAGAAGATAATAAATTAGAAATTAAAGATTATCCAAGAGAATGTTATATTGATGGAATTTGGAATAAGGATAATGTAGAAGAATGGTTAACTGAAATACAAGTACCTATTAAATAG